>JANMTB010000109.1:0-6652 GCA_031390045.1 Polaromonas sp. | reverse complement strand
CAACTTCTTCTCCACCGCCACATTCTTCAGCTGCACATACACCGGCAAACCATTTTTGTATTTCGGGTAATCCTCACCAGCGATAAGCGGGTTCAAATACTTTTTGCATTTGTCGGTGATGCCGAAGCCGTCTTTGCTGATGAAGTTGCGCGGCATGAACTTTTCGACGTTGGCGACTTTGGCGAGGTCGGCCACGCCGATTTTGTATTTGTACGGTACGTCTGAGATGCGTTCTACTGTTGGCATGACGGCGTTTTTGCCAGCGAGTGCCAGTTCAACCGCTTTTTGGCCGAGTTCGTAGGCTTGTTGCACATCGGTTTTAGAGGCGATGTGGCGCGCAGAGCGTTGCAGGTAGTCGGCCACGGCCCAGTGGAATTTGTAGCCGAAGGCTTCTTTGACCATATTCGCAACCACGGGCGCTGCGCCGCCAAGTTGGGCATGACCAAAAGCGTCTTTGCTGCCTTGCTCGGCCAAAAACGTGCCATCGGGGTGGTGGCAGCCTTCGGAGACGACGACGGTGCAGTAGCCGTGTTCTTTGACTAATTTGTCCACACGGGCAAGGAACTTCTTTTGGTCGAACACGATTTCTGGGAACAGGATGATGACGGGGATGCCGTGGTCTTCGATCAAGCCACCCGCAGCGGCAATCCAGCCAGCGTGGCGACCCATGACTTCTAAAACGAACACCTTGGTGGAGGTTTTGCACATGGAGCGCACGTCAAACGAGGCTTCCAGCGCGGACACGGCGACGTATTTGGCGACCGAGCCAAAGCCGGGGCAGCAGTCGGTGATCGGCAAGTCGTTGTCCACAGTTTTGGGCACGTGGATGGCTTGCAGCGGGTAGTTCATGGCTTTGGATAGCTGGCTAACCTTGAAGCAAGTGTCTGCAGAGTCGCCACCGCCGTTGTAGAAAAAATAGCCGATGTTGTGGGCTTTGAAGACTTCAATTAGGCGTTCGTACTCGACCTTGTTGGCTTCTAATGACTTGAGCTTGAAGCGGCAAGAACCAAATGCGCCCGATGGGGTTTGGCGCAGCGCGGCGATGCTGCTGGCAGATTCTTTGCTGGTATCGATCAAGTCCTCGGTCAGCGCACCGATGATGCCGTTACGACCCGCATACACTTTGCCGATTTTGTCTTTGTGCAAGCGCGCGGTTTCAATCACACCGCAGGCTGAGGCGTTGATGACAGAGGTGACGCCACCGGACTGGGCGTAGAAGGCGTTCATTTTCGGGGCGTTCATTTTTTTAGTTGCCATAAAAGTAGTTCTGAAAGGTAAAAAAGTTTAAAAAGTTTAAAAATTCAAAGTTAAAGACTAAGACAAAACAGCGGTATCAACATCCGTTTTCGCCCCCAACGCTGTCGCTAAAGCCTGTGCAGCTTTTGCCGCCATCAACCGCTGGCGCACGTGCAGCGCGCAGGCAGTGAACAAAATAACGCATAGCACGACTTCAATCATCGCCAAATAATTGCTAGGCGGTTTGTCGCCCCAAGCGCGCACCACGCCTTCAATGAAATAGAGCCAGACAAACAGGCTGACCCAGCGGTAGGTAAACATGCGGTTTTTCAGCAAACCAGCCAAAGGAATGCACAGCGGCAGCACTTTGAGCACGAGAAAAGAGCCGCCCGGGCGCAGCGGGGCAAGCCAAAGCTCCCACAGCAGTCCCAGCACAATAAGGCCGATCAAGCTGCCGACGGCGGCAATTCGCGTTGCCAACACGTATTGGGGTGCGGTGGCGGTTAACAATGTTGGTTGGGGTTGAGGGTTTGTCATAAAAATGGGCTCAAAAAGCGTCTCACATGTGGCGTTTCCAATGGCATGATAGCGGCATGGATAAATTGAAAGTATGGTTCAAAGATGGTTTAAGGGATTTTATGCGCGATGCGCTCACTTTCCCTTGGAAAAACACGGCTTTAACGCTGCGCGAGCGCTTTAAAGAAGACCATTTGGGTTTGACGGCCAGTAGTTTGACTTTCACCACCATCATCTCCATCGTGCCGCTGTTCACCGTGGCACTGGCGATATTCAGCGTTTTTCCGATGTTTGCGAAGATGCAAAACGGCTTGCAGCAGCTGTTGGTGGACAGCTTGATACCCGACAACATTGCCCGCCAAGTGCTCAGTTATTTGGGGCAATTTGCCTCTAAAGCCAGCAAAATCGGCTGGGTCGGCGCAGCAGCGTTTTTGGTATCTGCGTTGATGCTGATTTTGACGATTGACGGCAAGCTCAACGAGATTTGGCGCGTGCGCACCACGCGGCACTTGGCGCGGCGCATCATTGTCTATTGGACGCTGCTGACACTGGGGCCGCTGCTGCTGGCGGTGAGCTTGACAATCAGCTCGTATCTGCTGTCCGCGTCCAAAGGCTGGGTGTCTGTATTGCCGGACAGCTTGGGTGTGATTTTGAGCATCGTCCAATTCGCGGTACTGGCTTGTAGCATGGCTGCGATGTACCGTTTTGTGCCTAATACCCATGTGCGGTGGTCGCATGCGTTGTTAGGAGGAACGTTTGTGGCAATTGGTATTGAGTTGGCTAAACGCGTACTGGCTTGGTATTTGGTCCAAGTCCCTACCTTTTCAGCGGTGTATGGGGCGTTTGCCACTGTTCCGATTTTGTTGATTTGGGTCTATGTTGCCTGGGTGATTGTGCTCTTGGGCGCCGTTGTGGCGGCGTATTCGCCCAGTTTGCGAAGCGGCATCGCTAGGCGCGGCGACACGCCAGGCTGGAATTTTCAACTCGCCATTGAGATACTACAAGCATTGTCTAAAGCAGATACTGGCAAGAATTTAAATAAGCTTTCAAAAGAACTTCGTGTCGACGACTTGCAACTTGAGGCACCGCTAGAAACGTTGATTGATTTGGATTGGATAGCAAAGCTGGATGAGGAAGAAGAAAGGTTTGTGATACTCATCGACCCTAGTAAAACATTATTAAAACCACTTACTGAGCGATTGTTACTTCCAAATCACAAAAATACACCAAAAATAGGTATAAAATTCTTGCAGCCGGCGTTTTATATGTCTGAGGTGCTATAAAAAATATAGTTAATTTAAATAATAATGATTTTCAATATTCCTAGCCCATACCCCAAAATTCGTCACGTCTTTGTATACGGAACTTTACGCAAAGGTGATAGCAATGATATTACCAAGCTAACTCCCACACCGGTATATATTGGTAATTCGATTATCAAAGGAAATATGTATCACCTAGGTGGTTATCCAGGTGTTACTTTAGGCGGCTCAGGTCATATTATGGGTGAGGTTTATGCGATTACTGAACCGTTGGAGCGATTGCTAGACGGTATTGAAAGTGAGTACCCAGCGCAGGCGAATGAGTATGCCAAACGAGAGATTACGATTGTTATGGATGAACAATCACTAGTCTGTATTGTTTATGAAATCAACACTACTTATATAAAAGACAAACCACAAATCATGAGTGGTGATTGGATTAAAAATCGAGAGCTCTAATAGATAAAAATAGTCTATAACCGTCGTATTTATTTCCTAAATTGCTATAAAAAATGTAGCAATTTTACGCCTATCAAGGCTTGGTTTTCGGTAATTCGGTTGTTTTTGGGAGCAATGCAGAATGATCATTCGCTTGACCGGGCAGTGGCATGGAGACAGACTGGTCGGTTTTACTTACGGCTGATTTTTCTAGGGAGGTTGTGGCAGCGGCTTCTTTGGTAGGCCCAGCGGGTTGGGTGCCTGCAGGGCTGATAGGGGTTGTCGGGACGATTGGACTGGTTAAGTACGTATTTTCAGACATTTTCGGCGTTTTCGGTGCCGACAAGTCTTCATTTTTGCACCCGACTATCAAGGTTGCTGCAAATATTGTGGCAAACAGCATGCTATGTGTTTTCATGGTTGATTCCTGTTAAGTTTTATAAGGTTTATGCCACAGGCATACCCTCTATCATCCAACAGTAATCAGCCCAACGATGTCATCAAACAGAAGCTTTGCATGTAGGCGCTTGCCCTACATTTACAAACGTTTTGATTATCTAATCGTTACTTTAATTTTATTTGAAAAAGGTCCGTCAATCAAACCGGATTCAATATATTGCTTCAAATCACCATAGTTCTTAACAGCAGTGATATAGATTTGAAATTCATACTCGCCCGCTGTCGTGGGGGTACCGAAAACATGACCGTCCACAATTGCCATACCTAGTGGTAGCTCGCCGAATTTGATGGAAAAAGTCATATCAGCGCGGCAAGATTCGGGGATGAGTTTGGTTTCTATTTTCAACTCTTCGTCGACTGTTCCTGAGTAAGCATTTTTCTCAAAATTGATACCAAAAACTTGTGTTTTCGCGCCGCACGGTGTTCCAAAATCACTGCCACATGCTGCGAGTAATAGAGTGCCAATGAGTACGATAAAGTATATTCGAATGGCGTTTTTCATAGCGTGATATTTGATTGTTTGACCGCATTATGTATGCAGGCTTAAATCTTAGCATGCTATGGCTTGGCATTGTCAAATATATCGCAGCGCTGTTGTAAGGTCGCGCTGACCGCGATGGTGATGATTTATGGCTTAAGTGTTGGTAAAACGGTTAAAAGCCAGTTTCCCTGCGCTTGCCGCAACAGCACTGACGAGCGTGCCCCAAAACATGTCAATCAAAGCAAGCTTAAGGGGGTAATTTTTTAGCGTCGCAAGGTTGGTCAAGTCATATGTGGCATATGTGAAAAACCCGAACAGAGCGCCTAACATGGCGGTGCGCTGCCAGCTAGTATTGGTCGTTTCCGGCAAGATGGCAAAAATCATCAAACCAACAGGGAACAAAGCGTAAAAACATATCGCAGCTGCAATATTAGGTTTTGCCGCCATTAAGTGGCCGATGCCCTGCTGGTAGATGGGTTTTGCAATAAAACCAAGCCAAACCAAGTCAATAATAAGCATCACCGCAGTGGTGGCAAGGTAAGTAATTAATAATTTCATCATTGGGGTATTAATAAATCATTATTAATAAATTATTTATTGCTGCTGCTGCTGCTGTTGCTGTCGCTGCTGTTATTTTTGATATTGCTAATGTTCTTGTTTCGGTAATTTTTAATACTTTTAATGCTTTTGGTGTTTTTATTATTATTTAAAGATTTTTAATAATATCATGGTCACCCATGTTGACAGGCTTACCACTGACGATAGACGCTGCCAATGAAAACAAGCGGACTGTTTTGCTGTGCGGTGCATCCCAATATTCTGCTGTATTAGGGATGAACTTTAACAACACCAAATTGGGTGAATCTGGGCCGTCTGGAAACCAAGGCTTGGCAAACACGGTCCACAAACGGTGAATATCATCTTTGTTTTTATGAATTTCACCGCGACCTGACAGTGACACATAAGTCCCATTTGAAGTGTCTGAAAATGCTAGATTTGCGGTACTTAAATGCGCGCTCTTTGTGGAGTCGTGCTCGGTAAAAAACCAAACGGCACCGTCGCTGTCCATTTCTAATGGCGACATGGGTCTGCTCTCTAGCAAGCCTGCGTCGTTGTATGTCGTTAGCATCGCGACGGAAATGTCTTCGACGAGTTCGCCCAATTTGATTTGCTGCGGCGTGTTTTGTGTTTGTATTTTCATAGCTAGTCTAAACAGAGTTAAGTCATTTGTGTAGGTAATTATTCTAATTTTGTTGACTGAAGGATGTCAGGAATATTTACATTCATGTGTAGGACATATGCTTTCAATAAATCGTATTATTCGTACACATGCGTTTGCTATCGCACAGATGCGTTTCAATAAAAGGTGATTAATCTACTTTTTTGGGAGGGCACTACTTCATGACTACTATCCGTACAGGCCAAGCGCCGGCGCCACTGGAGCGGGACAAATTCAGTGAGCGTTTTTTAGGGACATATATTGATCCTGCCTTTCGCGCTGAGGATCAAGCCATTTCTAGGCTCGAAGAAATTGCTTGGCAGGCTTATGTGGAAGGGCGTAAAGCGCCTTTGACGCAAAAAGCAGGGCCAGGGTATGCCAACCCCGACTACGATTTGTCAACAGAATGGGTGTCCACGAAAAAACGCATTGACGATGCGCAATTGGCTTGGGCGGATCCTGCTACAGCTTCTAAAGTATTGCTGATTTGCGGCAGCGCACGCAACGATGGAACCTGTCCGGGCGAGATATCCAAGACCTTCAGGTTATTAGAACTAGCGCGTGAAATTTTGATGCAAGCCGATATCCAGCCGGACGTGCTCGACCTCAGTCTACTCAACTCTGAGTATGATTTGAACATTCATCCCTGCAAAGGCTGCGCTTCTACTGCCATGCCGCTGTGCCATTGGCCCTGCAGTTGCTACCCTAACCATGGCCAAAGGCAAACCAACGACTGGATGGCTGAGATTTATGAGCGCTGGACGGCAGCGCATGCGGTCATTATTCTTACCCCCGTCTATTGGTACCAAAGCCCGAGTCCACTCAAGTTGATGATTGACCGCTTGGTATGTGCCGACGGTGGTAACGCTGACCCGACTTCTACAGGTGGCAAAGACCCAAGCAAAGCCAAAGAGCTAGAAATGGCGGGCTGGGACTATCCCAAGCATTTGGCAGGACGCGCTTACGGGTTGGTCGTGCATGGTGATGTCGCTGGCATAGAAGGCTCGCGACGCTCCTTGTCAGATTGGCTGGATTGGATGG
>JANMTB010000008.1:0-7359 GCA_031390045.1 Polaromonas sp. | reverse complement strand
GTCTTGCAAAACACTTTAAATAATGTGAGTATGAATTTCAAAATTTTCATTCATCACACTTTTTAAGCATATGTCGACTTTTAAACAAGCTAGCGCTCAAACAAATCCTTATATTTCAGATTCAAAAAAGATTAATCAAGCCAAACAATTCGGAAATACTATAACGGTGGCGCTGCCGTTTATTTTTGCAGTCGCTCTGTCGGTATGCTACCCAACATCTTGGCAACCGAGCCCGCTATCTCTATGGTTGGGAGCGTTGTTTTTTACCCTAAGTTCCATCGGCTTGGGTATAGGCTTTCACCGCCATTTCACCCACCATGCGTTCAAAACATCTAAAGCTGGAAAAATGGTGTTGGGTGTCATGGGGACGTGGACGATGCAAGGCTCAATCATCAGCTGGGTGGCTGACCACAGACGTCATCACCGATTTGCAGATCAGCAGTATGACCCACATTCACCGTGGGCTAACGACAAAGGATTGATTTCCAACCGCGTTGCTGGCTGGTGGCACGCCCATATGGGTTGGAAATTTACGGGTGCTGTGTCGGATGAAAATCGCTACGTTCCAGATTTGTTGAAAGATCCTGTTGCAGTATTTTTGACGCGTTACTACTGGCCGGTGGCAATCTCAGGCTATTTGCTACCAGGCGCGCTAGGGTGGCTCTACGGTGGTTGGCAGGAATGCGCTACATGCTTGCTGTGGGCAGGCTGCTTTAGAGCGGTGGTGATGCAACAGTTTGAAGGAATTGCAAATTCACTGACACATTTGTTTGGGTCTAAGGTCGAAGGAAGCAAAGACGAAAGTCGTGATAATTTGCTGATAACCTTTATATTGCTTGGCGAGGGTCTGCACAGCTACCACCATCAAAATGCGACGGTTGCGGTGAACCATCCTTCCAGATTTGATGTTTTTGGACATATGATTGTGCTCTGCGAACTCTTGGGGCTGGTATGGGATCTCAGAAAAGCCAAACCTACTCCTGCAGTGACGACGGCGCTGCCCGCTCAGGACGGTTTGCAGGGCGCTGCTACAATTTAGACTTGGCAAGATGAGGAGAAGTGGCAGAGTGGCCGAATGTACCTGACTCGAAATCAGGCGTACCGCAAGGTACCGTGGGTTCGAATCCCACCTTCTCCTCCAAACAACCGCCAATCTACACCTGATGCTGCACTGGATTGATACACATTGTCATCTTGACGCAGATGAATTTCAGTCTGTAGCTAGCGTTATACGATCTTTTGCTGCCATTAATAATGTAGCGCACTGCGTATATCCAGCCGTTCATCCGGCAAACTTTGAAGCTGTTCGAAATTTGGCACAGGCGCATGACGACAGCTACGCTTTGGGTATCCACCCGCTGTATGTGAAAACTGCGACTGAGGAAGATTTGGTAATACTAGACGCTGAATTGAAGCTCAGAATAGGAGACCCCAGACTCGTTGCAGTTGGTGAAATTGGACTCGATTTCTTTATACCCGAGCTCGCAGTGAGCCCGCTGCGTGAGAAGCAAATCCATTTTTACCGCGAACAGCTGAAATTGGCCAAAAAGTATGATTTACCTGTGGTGGTGCATGTTCGCAAGTCGGCTGATGTGCTTCTAAAAGGGCTGCGAGATGTGGGGGCAAAGCAGCATCTATGGAGTGGCATCATTCATGCATTTAATGGCAGTGAACAACAGGCTGAAGCGTTTATCGAACTTGGCTTTAAGCTTGGTTTTGGTGGCGCGATGACGTTTGACAGAGCGTTGCAGCTACGGCATCTGGCGGCGATTTTGCCGTTGGAATCGATGGTTTTGGAAACTGATTCACCCGATATGCCACCCCATTGGCTGTATAAAACATCAGAACAACGTGCCGCTGGCGAGTCGCAAGGCCGCAACGAACCCGCGCAGCTGCCTCGTATTGCGCAGGTGTTGGCTGATTTGCGAGGCATAACTTTGGAAGCGCTGTCGCAAGCAGTTTGGGCGAATTCAATAGCAGCATTGCCTAAGATCATGCACTTGCTGAAAGCGGATACA
Organism: Polaromonas sp.; assembly: GCA_031390045.1. Classification (GTDB taxonomy): domain Bacteria; phylum Pseudomonadota; class Gammaproteobacteria; order Burkholderiales; family Burkholderiaceae_C; genus Aalborgiella. The sequence goes on along the minus strand of JANMTB010000008.1, from coordinate 5,341 downwards.
TAGATACTTTAAATATCAGTTAAAATACGTATAAAATGGCTATAGCCGTTGTATTTCAATCCTATATTGCTATTAAATACATAGCAAAAAAGCATATGAAAAAAACATCAAAATCTGCTGAACTACCCGAAGTCAATTTCAGTGACTATGGCGATATCCGCACTTTGCACCTGAGCACCGAGTGGATTCAAGGCAGCATGATCATTGACTCACCGTTTGAGATAGAGCTGGAATACGTGCAACGCATGATGGCGTGGTTGCTGTTTGTCGATGCAGCCAGCGTCCCTAAGCGTCGCGCTATGCAGCTGGGGCTGGGTGCGGCAACGTGCACCAAGTTTTGCTTCAAAAAACTGCGCATGCAAACGACAGCGGTAGAAATCAACCCACAGGTCGTCACTGCCTGCAGGTTGTGGTTCAAATTGCCGCCAGATGATACGAGGCTTGAAGTGGTTGTTGCAGATGCCGCAGCAGAAATTCAAAAACCACGGTGGCAGGGTCAGATTGACGCCTTGCAAGTAGATTTGTACGACCATGATGCAGCCGCACCTGTGCTGGATAGTGCCAATTTTTATGCGGATTGCAGACGATTGCTAACGGATGACGGCTCGATGACGGTGAACTTGTTTGGTCGCTCCTCCAGCTATCAAAGCAGCGTTGACAAAATTTCTGAAATATTTGGTGCTGACGCAGTTTGGGCTTTCAAACCTACCAGAGAAGGCAACACCATTGTTTTGGCGCAGCGGACAGCTTCAAAGCCTAAGCGGGAGGTGCTGTTGGCGCGGGCAGAGGTGATTCAAACTAAGTGGGGATTGCCTGCTACCAAATGGTTGCGGGTATTTAGGGCTGTGAATTAAACCGCTTGATGCTGAAGTAAATGTTTTATATATGATTGCAATAGTTGTCGAAGGTCAACATGCGAGCTGTAATGTGAAACAAACTTAGTAATAACCCTAGGTATTTTCCCCAGTGACACGAAACTTACTGGGTGATAATCAAAGAATCGAAAACTAACGAGGCAATACACATGGCAATCAAGAGCCAAAAAGACTTTTTTTCAGGCTTGCTGTTCATGGCAGTGGGCATTGCGTTTGCATGGGGCGCTACTAATTACACGGTCGGCACCGGTGCGCGTATGGGACCTGGCTACTTTCCTCTGCTGTTAGGTATCTGCATGGCTGTTTTGGGAGGTGTCATCACCTTCAAAGCATTGGTCGTGGAAACGCCAGATGGCGACAAAATTGGCTCCATTGCATGGAAACCATTGTTTTTTATTATTGCAGCTAATTTGATTTTTGGTTTGCTACTTGGTGGCTTGCCCAGCATCAAATTTCCAGCCTTTGGTTTGATCCTTGCTATTTTTGCACTCACATTTGTTGCCAGCATGGCAGGGGATGAGTTCAAATTCAAGGAAGTATTTATTTTGGCAATCATTTTGTGCGTCATGAGTTACGGCGCATTTATTTTATTGCTGAAATTGCAATTTCCAGTCTGGCCCGCGTTCTTGACTAACTAAATCCACATTGAATACATAACTATAAAGATATTGGATATAAAAAATGGATTTAATTAATAATTTAGCACTAGGTTTTAGCGTAGCGTTCACGCCCATTAATTTGGGCTACGCCTTTCTTGGTTGCTTGTTGGGCACCTTGATCGGTGTGTTGCCAGGTATTGGCCCATTGGCAACTATTGCCATGCTGTTGCCAGCAACTTATGCACTGCCACCAGTGTCAGCCCTCATTATGTTGGCAGGTATTTATTACGGCGCGCAATATGGCGGTTCAACCACAGCAGTTTTGGTGAATTTACCAGGAGAGGCATCGTCCGTTGTCACCGTCATCGATGGCCATCAAATGGCCAGAAATGGTCGAGCCGGGCCCGCGCTGGCCGCTGCAGGATTGGGTTCATTCTTTGCAGGTTGCGTGGGCACCTTGGTGTTGGCAGCGTTTGCGGTGCCATTGACCGAAGTTGCTTTCAAATTTGGCCCTGCTGAGTACTTCTCATTGATGATTTTGGGTTTGGTCGGCGCTGTTGTGTTGGCTTCTGGCTCGCTGTTAAAAGCAGTCGGGATGATTTTTCTAGGGTTGTTGTTGGGCTTAGTCGGCACGGACGTTAATTCTGGTGTGGCACGCTACAGCTTTGATATTCCTGAGTTGACTGACGGCATTGGCTTCATCGTGATTGCGATGGGGGTGTTTGGTTATGGTGAAATCATTACTAATTTAGGTAAACATGAGAGTGAACGTGAAGTGTTCACGGCTGATGTCAAGGGCTTGATGCCAACCAAAGAAGACTTTAAACTGATGACGCCAGCCGTCTTGCGCGGTACAGCATTGGGCGCCGTTCTTGGTATCTTGCCTGGTGGTGGTGCGGTGATGGCAGCATTTGCAGCGTACACGATTGAAAAGAAAACAAAACTGCGCGCTGGTGAAGTACCGTTTGGAAAAGGTAACATTCGCGGTGTGGCTGCGCCAGAAGCGGCAAACAACGCGGCTTCACAAACCTCGTTCATTCCTTTGCTGACTTTGGGTATACCACCCAACCCAGTGATGGCTTTGATGGTTGGCGCGATGACGATTCACAACATCCAACCTGGCCCACAGGTGATGACCAGCAACCCTGAGTTGTTTTGGGGCTTGATCGCATCCATGTGGATCGGTAATGCGATGTTGATTATCTTGAACTTGCCATTGATTGGTATTTGGATCAAATTACTCAGTGTGCCGTACCGTTGGTTGTTTCCTGCCATTGTGTTGTTCTGCGCGATTGGCGTTTACTCCACCAACAACAACACCTTTGACATTTGGATGGTCGCTATCTTCGGTGTGATTGGCTATCTGTTCATCAAACTAGGCATGGAGCCAGCGCCCTTATTGCTAGGCTTTATTCTGGGGCCTATGATGGAAGAAAATCTGCGGCGTGCTTTGCTGCTATCACGCGGTGACTGGAGTGTGTTTGTCACTCGTGGCTTGTCTGCCAGTTTGCTTGCTGTCGCAGCTTTGCTACTGATTGTGGTGCTGCTGCCGTCAGTCAGTAAAAAGCGCGACGAAGCATTTGTTGAAGAGTAAGTTTTCAAGAATTTCATTTCTGCTTAATGCAAAATCAATGGCGCTTACGGGTGCCATTTTTTCGTCTTGAAAAGTTGATAGTATTGTTACTATGAAAACCCATGTTCACATTGCTCAGCATACACAGCGCGTTGCTCTGCACAACGAAATCCACGCCCGCCCCCCTGAGGCGATGGAAGCACCACTGGCAATTTCGCATATCGTCATGCTGTGCAATGCCGATGAACGCCAAGCTAGTCGAGAGCACATTGCCGCGCTGCTAAAAGATCATCACTTACCACCGCCTGATGCAACGTCAACCCATATCCGCACGGATGTGGGCGGTTTTAGACTGCGTTGGGAGCTACATACTGAATTTGTGACTTACACCTTCATGAATGGCATTGACGATGAGCTTGCGGGTGCGTATGCCCCACAAACCGCACTTGATGCCGTAGCGCAAGATTGGTTGTCGGAGCTTCCGGGAACAGCTTTAGCGAGCTTGCATTTGTGGTGCTTGCCGAGCGCTGCTTTTGGCAACCATGCAGTGGTCAAGCACTTGCTGCTTGAAGATACTTTGGTGGCATCCAAAGTTGCTGATGGGTTGTGTGAGGTTTACACAGATTTTGCGATTCATGCCGACGGTTTTTCGCGCATGGTTTTGTTGGTCAGTCATTTGGCCCCTCGTCGTTTGGGACGTTTGGTGCAACGCCTTCTAGAAATAGAAACCTACCGCATGGCCGCACTTCTGGGCTTGCCTGCTGCGCGAGAAGCGGGTAGCTCCTTGGCATACGCTGAGCGTGAGTTGGCAGAGTTGGCTAAATCGATTCGCAGTGCAGAACGCAATGACGAGCCAGCTTTGCTCGACCGTCTGACCAAATTGGCTGGGCAAGTAGAGAGTCAATACGCCGCAACACATTCGCGCTTTTCAGCCAGCAGCGCATACTTTGAATTGGTTGATGAACGCATTGATGACATCAATGAATCGCGATTAGGCGATTTGCAAACAATCCGCGAATTCATGGACAGACGCCTGACACCTGCGAGAAGCACCTGCGAGTGGGCGACACGACGGCAAGATGCACTGTCGCAGCGCGTATCACGTATCAGCAGTCTACTGCGCACACGCGTTGAAATCGAGCAACAGCAAAGCAGCCAAGCCTTGTTGTCGACCATGAATTCGCGGCAAGATTTGCAGTTAAAGATGCAATCAACAGTTGAAGGCCTGTCAGTTGCTGCCATCACGTACTACATTGTTGGCTTGGTGAGCTATCTAGCCAAGGGTGCCCAGAAGTTTGGTTGGCCATTCAGTGGTGAGATTACAGCTGCCATCGCTATTCCTTTTGTGGCAATAGGCGTATGGTGGTCGTTGCGCCGCTTGCATCAACGCGTTTTTAAATCATAGGATCATTCATGACTAAATTAAAAAGTATCTGGCTTGTTGTTGCTTTGTTGCCCGTGTTTGCATGGGCACAAGCCTACCCTAACAAACCCGTTCGCATGATCGTTCCTTTCCCCGCAGGCGGTGCGACTGATTTATTTGCCCGCGTGTTGTCACAAAAACTAGGTGAAAAATTAGGCAATTCAGTGGTTGTTGAAAACCGACCAGGCGCAGGCGGCACGATTGGCTCAGATCTGGTGGCTAAAGCAACTCCTGATGGTTATACCTTGCTCTTAGCCACCTCAAGTACGCATTCCATAGGGCCCAGTTTGAACCCGCGTATGCCGTATGACGCTGTGCGCGATTTCACGCCTATCGTGCATGTGGGTAACGCACCCAGCATCATGCTGGTGCCAAACAATTCGCCAGCAACCAGCGTTCAATCTTGGATTGAGTATGCCAAAAAGAATCCCGGGAAGCTGAATTACGCCTCAAGCGGCAATGGTACGGTTGTGCATTTGACAGCGGAGTTGTTTAAATCGCAGGCTGGACTTTTCATCGTGCACATTCCTTACAAAGGCACTGCTTTGGCAATTCCTGATTTGACCAGTGGCAAGCTTGATGTGATGTTTGACTCCTTGCCCACCGGCTTGCCCCATGTGCGAGATGGACGACTTCGTGCATTGGGTGTGACAACAGCGAAACGTTCGCCACTTGCGCCCGATCTTCCCGCCATTGCCGATATCTTGCCCGGTTTTGAGTCCAACACCTGGTTTGGGTTGTATGGCCCTAAAGGTTTACCAGCGGATGTACAACTCAAAATAAACGCTGCGATCAACCAAGCTTTGGTTGATACAGAGATCAAAGACAAATTAGCACGATTAGGTATTGAGCCCGTTGGCGGCACTAGCCA
>JANMTB010000003.1:0-3244 GCA_031390045.1 Polaromonas sp. | reverse complement strand
GTCCAAAAGGCATCATCCAGATGCTCGACCTGCTGCGCCCGATCTATGAAAAGACGGCCGCTTATGGCCACTTTGGCCGTGACGAGCCGGAATTCACCTGGGAAAAGACAGACAAAGTTGCTGCACTGCGTGCTTCTGCTGATTTGTAAGCACTTACTTAGCTGAAAAGCAAAAAGCCGCCAGATGTGAGTCTGGCGGCTTTTTTTGTACAAGAATTTATCGAACCAAACGAAGCCTTGCAGTATCGCGTCTCAACCAATCAAAATGCGCAGTTGAAAAACCAAAACTAAGCGTCTTCGCGCCATAAGGCGTCGATGGAACTTGAGTCGAAGTCCATGTTCTACTTAAACTTGTGTTGGGAAACCATTCAGCAACACCAGAGATAAGTCCAGGCGTACCCGTTGACCAAGTATTAATATTGATACTATCCAGTTCTGAAAAACTAGGTACACGCCAGTCGCTAAATCCACAAAGACGCATAGCATTAACTGCGTTCACATAGCCCATTGTGTTTGTTGAAGCATCGACTTCAGTTTGCGTCGGCATAACTGCAGAAGTAGACGAACCTTTTTGCAATTGTGTTACATCGTCGTAATTCGAATACATATTCGTATTAACGCGAAAACCACTCGTCGGCTTCCCCTCCCAAGTCAACCCCGTCGAACTGTCAAACACACATTCCGTCTTATCGTATGAGCCCACCAAGCGGTAAACAGATGTAGGGGCAGGTGTTGAAGTCGGTGTTGTAGCTGCTGGCGTTGCGCTCGGAGTAGGCGATCCATCAGGCGACGCAGACGGCATTGGCGTCGGTGTTGGACTTGGCGTCGCGCCAGCAGTCGTCGTCTCCGTCGTTGGAGTTCCCGATCCACCCCCACATGCGACTACTAAAAAAGCCACTGACATAGCAAGCAACAATGTGCTGGCAGGTTTCATCTTTTTTGCGTGATTATTTTGCACTCAGTCGTCCTTATTTAAAATGAATCGTAGCTGAATCATAAGTTCAAAATTAAGCATTTTTGAGTGCTGGCTACAAATATCTGTCTTTTACCGATCATTCCAGATCATCATTAAGATGACAAATCGGAAATTGTTTAAATCTAAAAATTAGACATTGAAATAACTCCACGTTTTCGCTAGTCAAGCTGGCGTTTGAGGCTGGTTTATAGCCTTTCATGGATGCCCTGAGATAAGATCACGCATCAGATGTTTTTACTCATTTTTAATTGGAGAATTTTTGATGAAACTCACTTCCATTTTTACCGCTGCCGCTTTGGCTTTTGGTTTGGTTGCTGGTGCTGCTGCTCAGACAACCATGCGTTCTAGCATTTCTATTGCGCAAAACTCGCACCAAGGTGTTGGTGTGGATGTGTTTTCCAAAGAAGTTGAAAAACGTACCCAAGGTCGCATCAAGATTCAAAATTTTTACTCGGGCTCACTAGGTGGTGAGCGTGAGTCGATTGAAGCGGTGCAATTGGGCACGCAGGAATTGACCTTCACTTCCACCGGCCCTGTGCCAAATTTTGTGCCAGAAGCGCGCATTTTTGACATTCCTTTCCTGTTCCGCGACAAAGCACATGCACGTGCGGTGTTGGACGGCCCTATTGGCCATGCGATGTTGGCCAAGTTTGAGGCCAAGGGCTTCAAAGCGCTGGCTTGGGGTGAAAACGGCGTGCGCCACATGACCAACAGCAAGCGTGCGGTGAATTCGCCTGACGATTTGAAGGGCTTGAAAATGCGCACCATGGAAAACCCAGTGCATATTGCCGCTTACAAGGGATTCGGAATTGTGCCTACACCGATGGCTTTCCCTGAAGTTTTCACTGCACTTCAACAAGGCACTGTGGACGGCCAAGAAAACCCGCTGTCCGTCATCATGGCGGCTAAGTTTGACCAAGTGCAAAAGCATTTGTCACTGACTGGCCACGTCTATTCACCTTGCGTGATGTTGATGAGCAAAGCCGCTTTTGACAAGCTCTCAGCCGCTGACAAAACCGCCTTCATGGAAGCTGCGAAAGAGGCGGTGAAAGCCAACCGTGCGCGCGTGGACGAAGACGATGCCAAAGGCGCTGCTGAACTGAAAAGCAAGGGCATGAGTGTGGTTGAGAATTTGGACAAAGCCAAGTTTGTTGCTGTTCTCGGCCCTGTGAATGCTGAGTTTGAAAAGCAATTTGGCAAAGCTGAAATCGACAAAATTCGCGCTGTGAAGTAATTTCTTAGATACAAAGTCAGCTTAAATTGCTATTTATTTAATAGCTACTTAGGCAACAAATACGCCGGCTACAGGATAAAAAAAGCTTGTAACGGCGTATTTTCATTGATTTAAAGGTTTTAACTGTGAAAAACACTTTCTTGAAGCTGGAGCATTGGACAACCAACGCCTCTATGCTCGCTGCCTGCGCGATGTTGGTGATCGCGTCCTGCCTAGGCATGTTCCAAATCGTCACCCGATTTGTATTGGAACAGCCGGCTGAATGGACCGAGGTGTTGATTCGCTTTAGCTTGATTTGGATGGTGTTTTTAGGCATTCCCACCGCCTTTCGCCAAGGTGCGATGGTCAGTGTAGACGTGCTGTACCGCTGGAGTCCGCCAAAGTTAAAGCGCGTGCTTGATTTTGTGGTGTTTGCTGCAGCTATGTTGTTGATTTTGCTGATTATTTACTGGGGTTGGAACTACGCTAACCGTGGCGCCGTGCAGTCCGTCATCGGGCTGGAAGGCGTGTCCATGTTTTGGGCTTATTTGGCGATGCCAGTGGGCGGTTTGTTTTGCATCTTTGGCATCTTCGGCAATTTGCTAGACCCACAGCGCTTGGAACTGGAGACTGCACAATGAGCACCATCATGATTATCACCATGGTGCTGTGCTTTGCACTCACCATTTCTGTGGCGGTGTCGATTGGCTTGGCATCCATGGTGGGCATACAAATTGGCAATGCGAATATGCTGATTTCGGTCAAAGAAATGTTCAACGCCATGAACAAGTTTCCGCTGGCTGCCATTCCATTTTTTATCCTAGCGGGCAACATCATGGAAACCGGCGGTATCTCGCGCCGATTGGTGGAGTTTGCCAAATCTATCGTGGGAGGTGTACAGGGCGGCTTGCCGATGACGTGTGTACTCACTTGCATGATTTTTGCAGCGGTATCAGGATCATCTGTCGCCACCACGTTTGCGATTGGTGCGATTTTGATTCCTGCGTTGATCAAACACGGCTACCCGACACCCTTTGCAGCCGCGCTGCAAGCTAC
>JANMTB010000168.1:0-13844 GCA_031390045.1 Polaromonas sp. | reverse complement strand
TGGAAATGATGGACAAACCCATGACGGCCGCCGTGGAAGACTATGTACATGCTGGTTACGACTTAACTGCAGAAGCTATTTTGCTGTGCGAGAGCGATGGCACGCCAGAAGAGGTGGAAGAAGAAATTGGTCGTATGACGCAGGTTCTCACTAGCTGTGGTGCCAGCGCCATTGCTATCAGCCAAAACGAAGCCGAGCGTCTGAAGTTTTGGAGTGGTAGAAAAAACGCTTTCCCCGCATCTGGCCGTATCAGTCCAGACTATATGTGTATGGATTCCACCATTCCACGTAAACGTTTGGCTGATATTTTGCTTGCCATCGCAGAGATGGAGAAGAAATACCAACTGCGCTGCGCCAATGTGTTTCACGCTGGCGACGGTAATTTGCATCCCTTGATTTTGTTTGATGCGAATGACGCGGATCAATTGCACCGCTGCGAGTTGTTTGGAGCGGATATTTTGGAAACCAGCGTTGCCATGGGCGGCAGCGTGACGGGCGAACATGGCGTTGGTATTGAAAAACTCAACTCCATGTGTGTTCAGTTCACAGCTGCTGAGAACGAGCAAATGTTTGGTGTCAAACGTGCTTTTGACCCACAGAGCTTATTGAACCCTGGCAAAGTGATACCCACGTTACAGCGCTGTGCCGAGTACGGGAAAATGGTGGTGCGTGGCGGAGCGATATCCCATCCCGAATTGGAGAGGTTTTAAGGCGGTTTTGACTTGATTTCATAGCCAAAGGGCAATGTCGTTGCAAGACTATAATTTGCGTCACTGAAACATTCCCCACATTGTCTTGATGAACACTGCACTGATCACAGGTATTACCGGCCAAGATGGCGCTTATTTGACCGAATTGCTTTTAAGCAAGGGTTACACCGTCTATGGCACCTATCGCAGAACGAGTTCTGTCAATTTTTGGCGCATTGACGAGCTTGGTGTGCAAAATCACCCCAACCTGCATTTGGTCGAATACGATTTGACCGACTTGGGCTCCAGCATCGCGCTGGTGCAAAAAGTCCAGCCTTCGGAGATATACAACCTGGCGGCACAAAGCTTTGTCGGGGTGAGTTTTGACCAACCCACCACGACTGCTCAGATCACAGGCATTGGCGCTTTGAATTTGTTGGAAGCGATTCGTTTGGTGAATCCAAAGATCAAGTTTTACCAAGCCAGCACATCTGAGATGTTTGGCAAGGTGCAAGCTATCCCGCAAATTGAAGAGACCCCGTTCTACCCACGCAGTCCGTATGGCGTGGCCAAACTGTACGCGCATTGGATGACGGTCAACTACCGCGAAAGCTATGGCATTTTCGGAAGCAGCGGCATATTGTTCAACCATGAAAGTCCCTTGCGTGGTCGTGAGTTCGTGACCCGCAAAATTACTGATTCTGTAGCCAAAATGTGTCTCGGTAAATTGGATTGTTTGGAACTAGGCAATATCGACGCCAAACGTGATTGGGGCTTTGCCAAAGAATACGTTGAAGGCATGTGGCGCATGCTGCAAGCCAATGAGCCGGACACATTTGTGCTGGCGACCAACCGCACTGAAACAGTACGTGATTTTGTAACGATGGCATTCAAAGGTGTCGGCATCAACGTTGAATTCAAGGGCAGTGAAGTTAACGAAACGGCGGTGATTGCATCATTTGCGTCAGATTTTGAAAAAGAGTTTGCTGGTTCTGGTGCGGCATTGAAAGTTGGCCAAACCGTCATGCGCGTCAATCCCAAATTTTACAGACCAGCGGAAGTTGAGCTATTGATTGGCAACCCACAAAAAGCCAAAGACATTCTAGGCTGGTCACCTGCAACGACATTAGAACAACTTTGCCAGATGATGGTTACTGAAGATGCACGTCGCAACCGACAAGGGTTCTCGTTTTGAAAATGTTGGTGACGGGTGCAGACGGTTTTACCGGGGTGCATTTTGTTAAGCAAGCGCGTGAAGCTGGGTACGAAGTTTTTGAATTCAACGCAGATTTGACCAATCCTGTTGCGGTTCAAAACCAAGTCAATACGGCTGAACCCGATGTCGTTGTTCATTTAGCTGCTATTAGTTTTGTTGGGCATGACAAAGCCTGTGCTTTTTATGATGTCAACGTCATTGGCACACTCAATCTGCTAGATGCCTTGCTTAAATTGCCGAATCTACCCAAGCGCGTTTTGCTGGCTAGTAGCGCCAATGTGTACGGAAATTGTGAGCAATCTCCGATTTCTGAATTACAAATGCCAGCGCCTCTCAATCATTACGCCATGAGCAAATTGGCCATGGAGCATTTAGCGAAGACGTATGCTGATCGATTGCCCTTGTTTTTTGTACGACCCTTCAATTACACGGGGCCGGGTCAAGTTGAGTCTTTTGTCATACCCAAACTAATTGCACAATTCAAACGGCGAGCATCGACTGTAGAGCTCGGTAATTTGACGGTAGAGCGAGAGTACAACGATGTTCGTATGGTGACTGATGCATACTTGAAACTATTAGACAAAGCCGCAGTCGGCGAGACATACAACATTTGTTCAGGCAAAACTTACACCTTGCACCAGGTCATTGATGCCTTGGTTGAATTGACTGGGCACCAAATCAGCGTTGCCGTTAATCCTGCATTTGTAAGAGCTAACGAGCTGCATCGTTTGTGCGGTGATACATCAAAACTCAATAAGACAATTGGTACGTATGATTCAAACGCTTTAAAAGACATGCTGCGCTGGATGCTGGAATCAGTTGAATAAGGGAAGAAATGAAAGTTGGATTAAACGCGACATCTTTGTTGTCACCATTAACGGGCATTGGTCAATATACCTACCAGCTAGCCAAAGGCTTGCAAAAATTCAAAGACCTTGAGCTGGACATGTTCTATGCGAACGGCTGGACGCGTGAGGTGCGTGATAGACCTATTAACCGTATAAAAACGATTAAGTTTGTGCTTAAAACATTTATTCCGAAAACGTATGAAGTGAGTCGGCTTATCCAGCAATACCATTTCAATGAACGCTCGTTCAAAAAAGTAGGCGGTATTTACCATGAACCCAACTTCTTGGCTTTTAATTACACCGGTCCTTTGGTGCTGACGGTGCATGATTTGTCTTGGATTCGTTATCCAGAAATGCACCCTGCAGACCGTGTGCGCAACATGAACAAGCATTTTCAAAGAAGCATGGAGCGCGCTTCGATGATCATCACTGATTCGCAAGCCATTAAGAACGAAATCATAGATATGTTTGGCGTGGCGGATGCTAGGATTAAAAGTATCCCTTTGGGCGTCGAGTCTTTGTTTCGTCCATTGAACGATGAAGAAACTAAACCTGTGCTTCAACAGCACGGCTTGAGCCATCAAAAGTACATTCTTGCGGTGGGTACTTTGGAGCCTAGGAAGAATTTGAGCGCAGTCTTGCTGGCCTACATGCAGCTGCCAGCGAACGTTCGCAAGTATTACCCGCTAGTGTTGGTCGGTATGAACGGCTGGCATACCTCGGCGCTAGAAAAGCAGATGGCACCTCTTGTGGCTGCAGGTGAGATTCGACAGCTTGGTTACCTTGCGCGCGAAGATCTCGCTGTTGTCATCGCTGGTGCGTTGACTTTGGTTTACCCGTCCATTTACGAAGGTTTTGGTTTGCCACCGCTAGAAGCAATGACATGTGGAGTGCCAGTGATTGCCTCGAATGTATCGTCGCTCCCAGAAGTTGTCGGAGATTCTGGCTTATTGGTGAATCCGAATGATATTGACGAGATTGCCAAAGCTATGGAAACCATGATCACAGCACCAGATATTCGCGCAGCCTCAGCGCAAAAAGCGTTGGTAAGAAGTAAAGAGTTCTCTTGGGACAGTTGCGTCGATCAAACGATGGGGATTTATCGTCAAGTCGAAAGCAGCATGTGATACAGGGCTACATGGCTGTTTGACATCGCTGTCAGGGAGTACCCGCTAACGGCATGTGCTTTTGCTTGTTGCCCAAGTTTTGAGCGCAAGGCATCGTCATTGAGCAGCGTATTCAGTGCTTCAGCCAAAGCCGTGGCGTTACGTACAGGGACAGCCAAACCAGTGACACCCGCTTGGTTGACCACATTGACACCATTGTTTAGTTGCGTGCAGACGACCGGCTTGCCACAAGCCATCGCCTCCAGTTGAACGAGTCCAAATGCTTCGCTTTGTTCTACAGAAGGTAGACAAAACAAATCGCAGGCGTTGAAGTAAGCCGCCAAATCGGCCTCGGGAATAGAGCCTGTAAAAGTCACTTTATGGCTGATGCCAAGACGTTCTGCTTGTTGCTGCAATTCGGCTTTAAGTGGGCCATCGCCGCCCAAGATCAAATGCGCATCCACATGCTGTATCGCTTCAATCAGCACGTCGAAGCCTTTGTAATAAACGTGCCTACCCAGCGCAAAAATGATGTGTCCAGACGTTGAAACTGATGTTGCCTTGACTTTCAGAGAAGCGCAAAGTTCGGCTGTCGTCGGTGTCAACGCCAAATCGCTGAAGTCGCGCCCATAGGGAATCACATGCCTCTTGACTGCAGGCAAGTTGACGGGGATTTGCGTTGAAGATGTGTAATGTGCGGGCGTAGCAGCAACCAGCGCATCTGCGCGCAAGGTAACGCGTCGCAAAAATGGCAAGTACAGTGCCAGCAAACGTTTTTGCCGAACAATGTCGCTGTGCCAAGTGATGACGCGTTTGATGCTGGCCGGCAATAACAAAGAAGCCAAGTGCGCGATTGGATTCGGTAAATGCAAATGCACCACATCAAATGGTTCTTTGCGGTGCATCACCAGTGCTTTGAGAATTTGCATCGGGGAGGCTGCTGTGCTGAAGTAGGTGCCAAAAGTTGCCGCTTCCACCATGCGATAACTTCCTGTTGCGGTGCTGATGTTTGAATCTTTACTACGCAAAGAATCACCCGCCACTAGGTATGTCACATCCACATCCAGCGCAGTTAAACCACCGCACAAGAGCTGCATGTGGCGTTCTATGCCACCGTTTTGCTCGGCGTTGTTGAATCGTCCAAATTGCAGGACGCGTAGCCGTTTGGGTGGTGACTCAGAGTTAGGCAAACACTTCTGCCTGAGAAAGCAACACACCCAAAGCGTCTTTGCCTGAAAGTTTGGGTTGTTCCGCAAGTTGCCAGTCAATCCCCAAAGCCGGGTCGTTCCACAAAATACATCGCTCGAAAGCCGGCGCATAGTAGTCCGTGGTTTTGTAGAGAAAGTCGGCTGTTTCGGATAACACCACAAAACCATGCGCAAAACCGGGCGGCATCCACAGCTGCTTATGGTTTTCACCAGTCAGCAAAACGCTTACAGACTTACCGAATGTGGGTGAAGAGCGACGGATATCCACCACGACATCCAGCACTTCGCCACTCGCTACGCGAACCAATTTTCCTTGCGGTTGCTGGATTTGGTAATGCAAACCGCGCAACACCCCTTTGGCAGAACGCGAATGATTGTCTTGGACAAAGTTGGCGTTTAAACCTGTCACATGATTGAAAGCCTCTTGGTTAAAACTTTCAAAGAAGAAACCACGCTGATCCCCAAAGACTTTGGGTTCAATGATCAAAACATCCGGAACTGATGCAACGGTTGCTTTCAAACCGTTGGAGGCAACCATTTCCGCAGTCTTCTCGCTCATGCGGCTGAGCCTTCTTTGAGCATGCGCAGCAAATATTGACCGTAGCCGTTTTTAGACAAAGGTTGTGCCAACTTATCAACTTGTTCGCTAGAAATAAACCCATTGCGCCAGGCGATTTCTTCAGGGCAGGCGATTTTTAAGCCTTGGCGATGCTCCAGGGTCGAGATAAATTGGCTAGCCTCCAACAAGCTGTCGTGCGTACCCGTGTCTAACCAGGCGTAGCCGCGCTGCATGATTTGCACATTCAACTGGCCGCGATCCAGATAGGTTTGGTTCACCGTGGTGATTTCCAGTTCGCCACGGGCGCTGGGTTTGACGGCTTTGGCAATGTCAATGACTTGGTTGTCGTAGAAGTACAAGCCTGTCACTGCGTAGTTGCTTTTGGGTTGCAGCGGTTTTTCTTCAATGCTGTTGGCTTTGCCCGATTTATCAAAGGCAACTACGCCATAGCGTTCGGGGTCTTGCACATGGTAGGCGAACACCGTCGCACCGGCGGTATGGGTGTCTGCACCAGACAGCAAATGAGCAAAATCGTGGCCGTAAAAAATATTGTCACCCAAAACCAGTGCGCTGGGTGAATTGCCGACAAATTTGTCGCCAATGATGAACGCCTGCGCCAAGCCTTCTGGGTTGGGCTGCACGGCGTATTGCAAATTCATGCCCCACTGGCTGCCATCACCCAGCAGCTGCTGGAAACGCGGCGTGTCTTGCGGCGTGCTGATGATGAGCACATCGCGCATGCCTGCCAGCATCAACGTGCTGAGCGGGTAGTAAATCATCGGTTTGTCGTACACCGGCAGCAATTGCTTGCTCAATGCGAGAGTAGCAGGGTGCAAACGTGTGCCGGAGCCGCCGGCTAGGACGATGCCTTTGCGGGAGGTTTGATATTTAGCAGTTGGTAAAGTCATAGCGATTTGTAAATTTCAGAATATTTCACAGTAGATCAAAGTATTTCAGTCAGCATCCGCGTCACGCCATGCTGCCATGATGGTAAATGCAGGCTAAACGCCGTTTGCAGCTTAGAGGTATCGAGTTTGGAGTTCAAAGGTCTTGTAGCCGGCGTAGGATATGCTTGAGTAGCTATTTTATGAATAGCGTCTTGAGGTGTTTGAATGGCTATCCCAGCCGTGCGCGCATGCTCAATCACCAGCGTCGCATAGCCATGCCACGACGTGCTGCCATCAGCGACCAAGTGGTACAAACCAGCCAGTTCATGTTGTAGTGGCTGCATTTGGACACGCTGCAACGCCAGCGCGGTGATATCCGCTAGCAAATCTGCCCCCGTAGGCGCGCCGATTTGGTCGTCAATCACGTTCAAGCTATCGCGCTCTTTGGCCAAGCGCAACATGGTTTTGGCAAAATTCCCACCCCGTGCGGCAAAGACCCAGCTGGTTCTGAAAATCAGGTGCTTAGCGCAGTTTGCCGCCACGGCTCGCTCGCCTTCTAACTTGGTTTGGCCGTAGACGCTTAAGGGCGCTGGCGTGTCTGTCTCTTTCCAAGCTTGATTGCCCGAGCCGTCAAACACATAGTCGGTCGAGTAATGCACCAACCAGGCGCCCAGTTTTTGCGATTCAGCCGCAATCACACCGGGTGCCAAAGCGTTGATGGTGCGGGCTAAGTCAGGCTCGGACTCCGCCTTGTCCACAGCGGTATGCGCGGCGGCGTTGACAATGATGTTGGGTTTGACTTGACGGATAGTCTCGGCCAAACCCGCTAGATTCGTGAAATCGCCGCAAAAATCCGTGCTGTCAAAGTCCACTGCGACCACCTCACCTAGTGGCGCTAGGCTGCGTTGCAGCTCCCAGCCGACTTGGCCGCCTTTGCCGAACAGAAGTATTTTTTGAGCTTGCATCTTATTTAGCCCGCATATTGCTTGTTCACCCACTCGCGGTAGCTGCCGTTTTGCACATGGCTCACCCAATCGGTGTTGCTCAAATACCATGCCACGGTCTTTTGGATACCGGTTTCAAAGGTTTCTGCAGGCTTCCAACCCAATTCTTTCTCAATCTTGCTGGCATCAATCGCGTAGCGGCGATCATGGCCGGCGCGGTCGGTCACGTAAGTAATCTGCTCTGTGTAACTCTTGCCATCTGCGCGGGGTTTTAGCTCATTGAGCAATTTGCAAATCGTGTTCACAATCTCAATGTTCGGCATTTCGTTCCAACCGCCCACGTTATAGGTTTCACCCAGCTTGCCAACTTCGAGTACGCGGCGAATCGCACTGGCATGGTCTTTTACATACAGCCAGTCGCGAATTTGCTGGCCATCCCCATAAATCGGCAGGTTTTTGCCTGCCAAAGCGTTCGCAATCATCAGCGGAATCAGTTTCTCGGGGAAGTGATACGGCCCATAGTTGTTGCTGCAATTGGTCGTCAACACCGGCAAGCCATAAGTGTTGTGGTAGGCACGTACCAAGTGATCACTCGCCGCTTTGCTGGCCGAATACGGGCTGTTCGGCTCGTATTGGTGTTTCTCAGTGAAGCACGGGTCATTGGGAGCGAGCGAACCATACACCTCGTCCGTTGATACATGCAAAAACCTGAAATCAGTTTTCGCCTTGTTTTTTTCGTTATCTTCTAGCTTGCCAAAATACCCGCGTACTGCCTCCAGCAGGTGAAACGTGCCCACAATATTGGTCTGGATAAAGTCTTCCGGCCCATGAATCGAGCGATCCACGTGCGATTCTGCTGCAAAATTCACCACCGCGCGGGGCTGGTGTTTGACCAAAAGCGCGTCAAGCAAGGCTCTGTCGCCAATATCGCCCTGCACAAAAACATGGCGTTTGTCATTGACAAGCGAGGCTAAATTCTCCAAATTTCCCGCGTAAGTCAGCTTGTCCAGATTAAGCACTGGCTCGTCATGCGCTGCCAACCAGTCCAACACAAAATTAGTCCCAATAAACCCCGCCCCGCCCGTGACCAAAATCATGCCAAACTCCTAAGAATATGTTGAACCTGCTACTAATATGTATATAAATAGCCCTTGCTAGTAGGTAATGCTAGGATTATCGCCGTTTTGTGACGCGTAAATTAAATAGCAAATGCCCCGTATACCCCCGAGAGCCATGACAACAAACCTTTCAAAAAAAGACAAGCCAATAGATGTGCCGCACGATGGCCTGATACGCTGCCCTTGGTGCGAAAGCAAAAGCCTAGATCGCCACTATCACGATACCAAATGGGGCGTCCCCATGCATGACGATAGGGATTTGCTGGAACTCCTGACCCTTGAAGGCGCGCAAGCGGGCTTGAGTTGGAGCACGGTTTTGACCAAACGCGAGGGCTACAAGCGCATCTTTAAGAATTTTGACGCCAAGAAAATAGTGGCATTTACCGAAGCCGATATTGCTGCAGCCATGGCTGACCCTGGCATTGTGCGTAACAAACTGAAAATAAACAGCACTATTGGGAATGCCAAAGCTTACTTGGCTGTGCAGGCAAAGTACGGCAGTTTCGATGCCTTTTTATGGCAAATCTTAGGCGGCAAACCAATCGTGAACACATGGAAAGCGGTCACCCAAGTACCGGCAAAAACGGTTGAATCTGACGCGATGAGCAAGATGCTGTTAGCCCACGACTTCAAATTTGTCGGCTCCACCATTTGTTATGCGTTTATGCAGGCCAGTGGCATGGTGAATGACCATTTGGTGGGTTGTTATCGTTATAAAGAGGTGTTGCGTAAAAAACTCTAAAAATATGCCTATAGTCGGCGTATTTATTATCTAAATAGCTATAAATATCATAGCAAATTAAAAGTAAAATGCGTCTCAAATACACCTATCGGAGACGCTTTTAATAACCTGAAACTAAGTTAGAAATGAATCCCCTGCATCATCGAAGCCATGGCTATCGCTTCGGGTGACAGGGTCGGTTTCGCTGATTTGTCGCCCTTAGCCGCAGCACTGTCTGGGAACATGCGGAAGGTCGTGTTCATCAAGATTTGCGCGACGCGCGGGGCGGCGACGTGGAGCAAACTGACGGATGTGCCCAAGCGGGTGGCGATTTCGACGGGTTTTTCGACGCAGGCGCGGATGATCATGTCTGCGGCTTCTTCTGGCATCAAGAGCGGCATGCTGTCGTAAATCTTGGTCGGCGCCGTCATCGGGGTGCGCACCAATGGCATTTTGATGGTGGTGAAGCTCACGCCTTGGTCGGCGTACTCGCAAGCGGCGCAGTTGGTCCAGGCGTCCAGGGCGGCTTTGCTGGCCACGTAGGCTGAAAAGCGCGGTGCGTTGACCAGCACGCTGATGGAGCTGATGTTGACGATGTGCCCCTTGCTTTTGGCCACCATGCCTGGCAGCAAGCCCATGGTGATGCGCAGTGCACCGAAATAGTTGAGCGCCATCGTCCGCTCAAAATCATGGAAGCGGTCATAACTGGCCTCAATCGCGCGGCGGATGGAGCGGCCAGCGTTGTTGATCAAGAAGTCCACGCCACCGTGGTTTTTTTCGAGTTTTTGCACGAATTCTGAGCATTGCGCTTCATCAACAATGTCCACGGAATAGGTGAAGACTTTGGCGTCTTTACCGGCTGCCGCGATGATGGTTTGCTTGGCTTCGGCCAGCTGGTCTTCCCCACGTGCGCAGATGATGGTGGTCGCGCCCGCTTCGGCAAACCTACAAGCGGCAGACAAACCGATGCCAGATGAGCCGCCCGTGACGAGCACCACTTTGCCGCCCACGGTGCCTTTGAGCGTGCGGTCTATGAAAAGCGATGGGTCGAGGTGGCGCTCCCAATAATCCCACAGCACCCAAGCGTAGTCTTTGAGGTTCGGGCACTCTATGCCACTGCCTTTGAGCGCGGCGTCTAGGTCGCGTCTGTCGTAGCGGGTGGGCCAATTGATAAATTCAAAAATGCTTTCAGGCAAATCCAAGTCTTTCATGATGGCTTTGCGCACGCGGCGCACAGGTGCCAGTGCCATCAAGCCTTTTTTCACGCTTTTGGGGATAAAACCTAGCAACGCCGCATTGACGAAGAGATTCATCTTAGGCGCATGCGCGGCCTTGCTGAAAATGTCCAGCACATCGCCCACGCGGTAGCCCATCGGGTCAACAATGTGGAAAGCTTTGCCTTTGATGTCCTTCACGTCTTTAGCGTGGCTCACGTGGTCAATGCTGTTAACGACGAAATCCACTGGAACGATGTTCAACCGTCCACCCTCAATGCCGACAGACGGCATCCACGGCGGCAAAATTTGGCGCATGCGCTGGATGAGCTTGAAGAAGTAGTAGGGGCCGTCAACCTTGTCCATTTCGCCAGTAACGCTGTCGCCCACGACAAAGGCGGGGCGATATACCGTCCAAGCGCTTTTGTACTCTTTGCGGACAATTTTTTCGCTCTCATGCTTGGTTTTGAAGTACGGGTGATCGTAGTTTTCAGCCTCGTCAAACATGTCCTCCCGAAACACGCCTTCGTACAAACCAGCCGCGGCAATGCTGCTGACGTGGTGAAAATGCCCCACGTCGATGGCTTTGGCAAACTCAATGGTGTTACGGGTGCCGTCGATGTTGACAGCAATCTGGCTGGCTTCGTCAGCGCTCAGGTCATACACCGCTGCTAAGTGGTAAAAATGGTCGATTTTGCCTTTGAGTGCCTTCACCGCATCGGCAGCAACGCCTAGTTTCTTGCTGGTCAAATCGCCATAAACGGGGATGGCGCGTTTGGCATCTGCAGCCCAATAGTCGCGTAGCCCTGCAACTTTGCCTTCACTTTCTTTGCGAATCAAGAAGTGGATGACCGCGCCTTTGCGCTCCAGCAGCTTTTTAACCAGCCGTTTGCCAATAAAACCCGTAGCACCTGTGACGAAATATTGCATAGTAAAACTCCAAATGATTCAATCATTTTTGCCCAATTTGGCTCACGTTGTATTCAGCGTAAACCCGCAGTTATGGTATTACTTGCTAGTCCTTAGACTCTAGATTTCTAGTACCCCGCACCTAAACAGCTAGCCTTTCTAAGGTTAAAGTAAGCCCACATGCAACGCAAAAGGCGTTTGAGACCTGATATTTTTTACTTTACTTATAACTTTGGAGGCTCTATGGTCAAAAAATTACAAAAATCTACCGAACAAACGCAAACTCACCCTGCTACCGGCGCACAGTTGGCCAGCAGCGTGAAAGACTCTGCCCAGCAAATCTGGCTGGCAGGTTTGGGTGCCTTCTCCAAAGCACAAGCTGAAGGCGGCAAAGTGTTTGAAACCTTGGTCAAAGACGGCGTCGGCTTGCAGCGCAAAACACAAGCCGCTGCTGAAGAGAAAATCTCTGAAGCCACTAGCAAAATGACCAGCATGGCCAACGGCATCACCGCCAAAGCGACGGGCGTGGCCACAGACATCACAGCAAAGGCAACAGGTCAGTGGGACAAGCTGGAAAACATCTTTGAAGAGCGCGTGGCCAAAGCTTTGAGCAAAATGGGCATGCCGACAGCGAAAGAAGTGCAAGCTTTGGCAAAACGTGTTGACGAACTCAGCGCCAAATTGAACAAAACAGCGGCTAAGCCTGCTGCAGCGCCTAAAGCTGTGGTTAAAACAGTTGCTAAAAAGGCAGTTGCAGCTAAAAAAGTAGCGGTTAAGGCTGTAAGAGCAGTTGCCAAACGCGCTCCTGCGCGTAAGTAATTGCTGTAAAAAGCTTAGGTTTTGACTAAAAGGGCGCTTCGGCGTCCTTTTTTACGTTTAAGCGCCATAAATCGATTAAAATAGAGGTAAATTCGGCTATAGCCGTTGTATTTATTATCTAGTTAGCTATGATTAATATAGCAAAAAAAGTGATAAATGCTGCAATGCATCCCCCATTCCACTCAATTATTCATTTTCAAAGGCCATCTCGTGTTCAAAAACGCTCTCATTTACCGCATCGCACCGACCTGGACGGCTAATTTAGAGCTGATGGAGGCGGGGTTGGAGGGGGCGCGTTATGTGCAATGTGGGGCGAGTCAGGAGAAAGCTGTTGGCTGGACTGAGCCTCGTGGGGAGGCAAATGGGGCGTTGGCGGAGTCTGTGGCTGGGCAAATCGTGCTGAAATTCTTGGTGGAGGTCAAAGCGGTGCCTAGTTCGGTGATCAACCGTAAAGCCAAGGAAGAATTGTCGAAAATTGAAGCCGCAACGGGGCGCAAACCGGGGAAGCGTGAGACCAAAGAGATCAAAGAAGACATCAAGTTGTCACTGATGCCACTCGCGTTTACCAAGCTTTCCAGCGTGCTGGTGTGGATTGATGCCAAAGCGCAACTCTTGACGATTGGCGCTTCCAGCACCGGCAAGGCGGACGAGGTGATCACGTACTTGGTGAAATGTTTGGAGGGTTTCTCGGCGATGCCGATGAACACCCAAACCTCCAGCGCCGTGGCGATGGCGGATTGGCTGGCTACACAAGCGCCGCCTGCGGGTTTCACGATTGACCGCGAATGCGAGCTGAAATCACCCGACGAAAGCAAGGCCGTGGTGCGCTATTCCCGTCATCCCTTGGACATTGAAGAAGTGAGTGCTCACATAACCAATGGAAAAGTGCCGACTAAATTGGCATTAACCTGGATGGATAGGGTGTCGTTTGTGCTGACCGAAACCTTGCAAATCAAAAAAATCGCATTCTTAGATGGTGTGTTTGATGGCACTTCGCGGGAAAAAGAAGATGGGTTCGATGCGGATACAGCGATTGCGACAGGCGAGCTTCGGCAGTTGATTCCTGAGTTGCTGATGGCTTTGGGTGGGGAGATGTCGATTGATAGTCCTGTCGGCGCTTGAAAATATTTAAAAAGTAGAAATTTAGATGCGTTATTTAGACACTTCACCCCATAAAAGTAAGAAAAGAGTTAAAAATTGTTTGCAAGGGCTGTAAATCTATGCCATAATCGAGGGCTCGGTTAATACAAAGTTTCAAAACTAGTAGTAGTCGGGTATCTGCCTAACGGAAGTGCTGCGAGTGGTTTGCAGTGTGGACGACAGGCCCAAGACTGATCGATAGCCCTCAATAGTGAGTGCAATTGGTGCAAGTTGGGAATAAACGAAATGATCCAAACAGAAACACGATTAGATGTTGCCGATAACACCGGCGCGAAGTCCGTACTGTGCATTAAGGTGCTCGGTGGTTCTAAGCGACGCTACGCTAGCGTAGGCGATGTTATCAAGGTAAGTATTAAAGAAGCTGCTCCACGCGGTCGCGTCAAAAAAGGCGAGATCTATAGCGCGGTAGTGGTGCGTACGGCCAAGGGTATTCGTCGCGCTGACG
>JANMTB010000166.1:0-20995 GCA_031390045.1 Polaromonas sp. | reverse complement strand
CCGCAGCGCAGGCAGTCTTTCACGCTGTCGGCAATCGCACCAATATCGCTTTGCGACATGATGAGCGATTCGTGCCCCATCAAGCCAAAGCTCGGTGTATAGGCATTACTCAGATCAGAATGCCAAGTTTTAGCTTCATCGTTCACTTTAACAGATGAATCAGCCCGTATCCGACGTATTGATTTCTTAGGCTGCTCTGTTTTTTGTAGTGGATTGACTGCTAGTTCAGGGCGAATCAAGCTCTCACGCAGGAGCTTGCCTTTGTTGAATCTGCCTTCTGGGTCGACGCGTTGTTTGTAATCTGCAAAGGGTTGCAACTCTGCATCCGTCAAAAACTCCAGCTTGGTAATGCCAATGCCGTGCTCGCCAGAAATCACGCCGTCTAAACTTCTCGCTAAGACCATGATGCGCGCCACCGCTTTGTGCGCGGTTTGCAGCATCTCGTAGTCGTCGCTGTTCACTGGCAAGTTAGTGTGCACATTGCCGTCGCCTGCATGCATGTGCAAAGCTGCCCAAACGCGCCCCTTAAGAACACGTTTATGAATCGCTGCGCATTCATCCAAAATAGGCACGAACGCAACGCCCGTGAATATCAGTTGCAGCTTGGCGCGAATATCCGTTTTCCAGCTGGCGCGCAAGCTGTGATCTTGCAATTTAGGGAAGAGTGACTCCACGTTTTGCAACCAGCTTTGCCACAAATGCCGCACATCGGTGATCAAAGCCAAAGCTTGCGAAACGCGGTCTTCCAGCAACTCGCTAGAGGCAATATCAGCAGCATCGTCGTGCTTACTCAGCGGCAAATTACCTTGCTTAAAAAAGGTTTCCAGCGCATCGCACAGCTTGATTTTATTTTGCAAGCTCAGCTCGATGTTGATACGCTCAATGCCGTCGGTGTACTCCGCCATACGCGGCAGAGGAATCACCACGTCTTCGTTGATTTTGAAAGCGTTGGTGTGCTTTGAAATCGCCGCTGTGCGCTTTCGGTCTAACCAAAACTTTTTGCGTGCTTCTGGGCTAATAGCGATAAAGCCTTCGCCATTGCGGGAATTGGCAATCCGAACTACTTCTGAGGTGGCACGCGCCACGTCGTCGGCATTGTCACCAGCGATATCGCCAAACAAGACCATTTTCGGGAGTCCGTTACTGGTCCCGGTATGCGCGCGTTTCGATTTGGTCGCGTAACCCACGGCTTTCAAATAGCGGTCGTCGAGATGCTCCAAACCTGCGAGCAACACACCAGTGCGTTTTTGCTCGGCAAACATAAAGTCTTTGATTTCCACGATGCTGGGCACGGCGTCTTTGGCATTGCCGAAAAACTCCAGGCAAACCGTGCGCGTATGCTGCGGCATTTTGTGCACCACCCAGCGAGCGCTGGTAATCAGGCCGTCGCAGCCTTCTTTTTGGATACCTGGTAAACCGCTCAAAAACTTGTCGGTCACGTCTTTGCCCAAGCCTTCTTTGCGGAAAGACGGGCCGGCAATGTCCAATTGCTCAGTTTTAATGAGTTTTTTACCGTCCGCTTCAAAGTATTTCAGCTCAAAACTCGCCATTTCCGCATCATGAATTTTGCCCATGTTGTGGTTCAAACGGGTCACTTCCAGCCATTTGGCATCTGGCGTCACCATGCGCCAGCTGGCTAAGTTGTCCAGCGCCGTGCCCCACAGCACAGCTTTTTTGCCGCCAGCGTTCATGGCGATGTTGCCGCCAATGCAGCTGGCTTCAGCCGATGTGGGGTCTACCGCAAACACAAAACCACCACGCTCTGCCGCATCCGCCACCCGCTGCGTCACCACGCCAGCTTCAGTCCACACGGTGGCGACGGGTTGGGTGTGACCCGGCAAGGTGAGCATTTCCACCTCGGTCATGGCTTCTAACTTTTCAGTATTTATGACCGCGCTTTTCCAGGTCAGCGGAATCGCGCCGCCGGTATAACCTGTACCACCGCCTCGCGGGATGATGGTCAGCCCCAGCTCGATACAGCCTTTGACCAAACCGGCCATTTCAGCTTCAGAATCAGGCGTCAACACCACAAACGGATACTCGACGCGCCAGTCGGTCGAATCGGTCACGTGGCTGACGCGGCTGAGGCCGTCGAACTTGATGTTGTCACTCGCGGTGAGTTTTCTCAGCGTTTTCAGCGTCTTTTTACGTAATGCTGTTGCTTTTAAAAAGATAGCATCAAAGGTATTGATAGCGCCGGCTGCCATTGATATCAGTTCACCAACGAGAGCATCACGCGTCACATCCACGGTGGGTGTTCGGCGTTTTTCAACTTCTGACAATCTGTGCCGCAAGGCATCCACCAGCTGTTGGCGGCGCTTCGGGTTGTCCAGCAAATCGTCTTGCAAATACGGGTTGCGCTGCACCACCCAAATATCGCCCAAAGCCTCGTACAGCATGCGCGCTGAGCGGCCTGTGCTGCGCTCTTCACGCAACTGGTTCAAAATCGTCCAAGCGCGGGCGCCCAAAATACGCTGCACGATTTCGCGGTCTGAAAACGAGGTGTAGTTGTACGGGATTTCGCGAATGCGCAGGGCATCGTGGCTTGCAGCGGTTTGCGCAGGGGAAGGTGATTTAGGGGTCAAAATGTTGAGTGGTGCGTTCATCTAGGCCAATATTACCGCAGTGCAGCAATCCCCTGTCATGGCACGGTCACATTCAGGCCGTAAATTAGGTTAAATCACGTTATTCTGGACTTTATTAGGCTAGTGGAATACCCGATAGTCGTTTTAGGTGCAAGCGTGGTCAAATTTAGCAGCTAAAGTGCATTGTCTTGAAAATGACTTTAATTTGTCATATTCCCTATTTTTTTGGAGATTTACATGAAAAAAATTCGTTTGGTTGCCTCCTTGGCGGCTGTTTTAAGCCTTTCTAGCGTACCCGCGCAGGCGCAGACTGAGGTGCAATGGTGGCATTCCATGGGTGGCGCTTTGGGTGAGTGGGTGGGCGATTTAGCCAAAGACTTTAACGATAGTCAAAAAGAGTACAAAATTGTGCCAACTTTCAAAGGCAATTACGACGAGTCCATGACTGCTGCGATTGCCGCGTTCCGCGCTGGCAACGCGCCGCATATTTTGCAAGTGTTTGAGGTGGGAACGGCGACCATGATGGCGTCAAAGACAGCCATCAAGCCTGTTGGTGAAGTGATGAAAGAAGCGGGCATCAAATTTGACCCAGCCGCTTACGTACCTGCTGTTGCTGGCTACTACACAGCGTCAAACGGCCAAATGATGAGTTTTCCATTCAACAGCTCCACACCTGTTTTCCAGTACAACAAGGACGCTTTCAAAGCTGCAGGTCTGGACCCAGAGAAGCCACCTACCACTTGGCCTGAAGTGGCTTTGGCCGCCGCTAAACTGAAAACCAGCGGACACAAATGCCCTTTTACCACCAGCTGGATCAGTTGGACGCAGTTAGAGAGCTTCTCTGCTTGGCACAACACAGAATTTGCCTCTAAAGGCAACGGCATGCGCGGCATGGATGCGCGTTTGACCTTCAACACGCCGCTGCATGTACGCCACATCGAAAACTTGGGAAATATGGCGAAGCAAGGTTTGTTTGTCTACAAAGGCCGTGGCAATGCAGCGGATGCAACGTTTGTGTCTGGTGAATGCGCCATGTTCACCGGCTCATCAGCCATGTACGGCAACCTGAAACGTAACGCTAAGTTTGCCTTCGGCATGGGCACATTGCCCTACTACCCAGACGTCGCAGGTTCACCGCAAAACACTGTTATTGGCGGTGCTAGCTTGTGGGTCATGGCGGGTAAAAAGGCGGATGAGTACAAAGGCGTTGCTAAGTTTTTTGACCATCTGTCTAAACCAGAAATTGCAGCAAAAAGTCATCAACGTACCGGCTACTTACCGGTGACCAAGGCTTCATTTGAATTAACTGACAAATCAGGTTTTTACAAAGCTAACCCAGGAACTGACGTGTCTGTGACGCAGATGATTCGCAAAACCACCGACAAATCACGCGGCATCCGCTTGGGTAACTTTGTACAGATTCGCACCATCATTGACGAAGAATTGGAAGGCGTGTGGGGCGGCAAATCAAGCGCTGCTGATGCTTTGAACAATGCTGCAAAACGTGGCAACGAGCAGTTAGCGCGTTTTGAAACTGCCAATAAAGGCAAATAATAGCTCGACCCGTTCAGGCCGAAGTATCGAAGCCTTGATGCATTTCGATACCTCAATGCGAACGGATTTTGTATGATTTTTAATCGCTAATTTACTATATTTTCTATAGCTACTTAGGCAATAAATACGCCTGCTACAGCCATATTTAACTCTCAAAATTAGAATTCATGGAAAAACGGGTATTTTTCAAATCCAAATGGTTGCCGTGGCTGTTAATCGCACCACAAATGGTAATTATTTTGGTATTTTTCTTTTGGCCCGCTTTCCAAGCGCTGTACCAAAGCGTGCTGCAGCAAGACGCTTTTGGCACCTCGACTGAATTCGTTGGGATGCTTAATTTTCAGCGTTTGTGGGAAGACAGCAGCTATTTGGCGTCGTTTAAAACCACTGCCGTGTTTTCAATACTGGTTGCCGTTTGCGGGCTGACGATTGCCCTGCTTCTTGCTGTCATGGCAAACCGCGTGATTCGTGGCGCCATGGCCTATAAAACTTTGTTGATTTGGCCTTACGCCGTCGCGCCCGCTGTGGCAGGTGTGCTGTGGCTGTTTTTATTTGCCTCGCCTATGGGCGTGATTAGTTTTTACCTGCGTGCCATGGGTATCAACTGGGATCATTTGCTCAACAGTACCAACGCAATGACGCTAATCGTCATTGCTGCCGTTTGGAAGCAAATTTCGTACAACTTTTTGTTCTTTTTGGCAGGGTTGCAGTCCATCCCCAAGTCGCTGATTGAAGCCGCCGCTATTGACGGCGCAAGCCCTTGGCACCGTTTTTGGACGATTGTTTTCCCGCTCTTATCACCTACTACATTCTTTTTATTGGTTATCAACATCATTTATGCGTTTTTTGAAACCTTTGCGATTGTGGACGCTGCCACCCAAGGTGGCCCCGGCAAAGACACCGCCATCTTGGTTTACAAGGTGTATTACGACGGCTTTAAGGCGCTGGATATTGGCGGTTCTGCCGCGCAGTCAGTGGTGCTGATGGTGATTGTGGTGACACTCACTGTTATTCAATTCCGCTTCGTAGAGAAAAAAGTTCAATACTAAGATGAAGCACCATGATTGAACGCCGCCCTACCCTAACCTTTATTTCGCACCTCGTGCTCGTCATAGGCGTGCTGCTGGTCGCGTTTCCAGTGTATTTGACGTTTGTTGCTTCCACTCAAACCGCAGAGCAAATTGTGCAGGGCAACCCGATGTCGCTGATTCCAGGCACTAATTTCTTTGAAACCTACAAAATGGCTTTATTTGGTGGGAAAAACAGCGTAGGCAGCAAAATCATCCCCGTTGCACCGATGATGTGGGTCAGCCTAGTCACCGCTTTGACGATTGCGCTGGGCAAAATTGCGATCTCACTGCTGTCCGCCTTTGCCATCGTTTATTTCCGCTTCCCGTTCAGAAACGTCGTGTTTTGGATGATTTTTGTCACCTTGATGTTGCCCGTGGAAGTCCGCATTTTGCCGACCTACCAAGTCGTATCAGATTTGGGCATGCTGAACAGTTATGCGGGGTTGACGATCCCGCTTATCGCCTCTGCCACAGCGACCTTTTTGTTTCGCCAGTTTTTCATGAGCGTACCGGACGAACTTGTTGAAGCCGCCCGTATGGACGGTGCCAGCCCCATGCAGTTTTTCAAAGATGTGTTGTTGCCGTTGTCCAAAACCTCTATCGCCGCGCTGTTTGTGATTCAGTTCATCTACGGCTGGAACCAATACCTGTGGCCCCTCTTGATGACCACGCAGGAAGATATGTACCCAGTGGTGATGGGCATCAAGCGCATGATCTCGGGCGAATCACACACCGAATGGAACGTCGTCATGGCCACGGCAGTTTTGGCGATGCTACCACCAGCATTGGTCGTCGTGCTCATGCAGAAATGGTTTGTTAAAGGCTTGGTGGATACCGAAAAATAATTTATGGCTTCAATATCACTTAAAAACATCGTCAAAATTTACGGTAAAGGAAAAACTGCGCTGCAAGTTATCCACGGTGTAAATGCTGAAATCAACGATGGCGAATTCGTTGTTATCGTAGGCCCCTCAGGCTGCGGCAAATCGACACTGCTTCGCATGGTGGCTGGCTTGGAAGAAGTCTCTGGCGGCGATATTTCTATCGGCAGCCGCGTGGTGAACGACCTTGAACCCGCTGAGCGCGACATCGCCATGGTTTTCCAAAACTACGCGCTGTATCCGCACATGAGCGTGTTTGACAACATGGCCTATGGTCTCAAAATCGCCAAAGTGCCGAAAGACGAAATCAAAACCCGCGTTGACAAGGCAGCCAAAATCCTCGAACTCGGTGGGTTGCTAGAGCGCAAACCGCGTGATATGTCCGGTGGTCAACGCCAGCGTGTGGCGATGGGTCGGGCTATTGTGCGCCAGCCACAGGTGTTCTTGTTCGACGAACCACTGTCTAACTTAGACGCTAAATTACGCGCCCAAACCCGCTTAGAGATCCAAAAACTGCACCGTGAATTAGGCATCACCTCGCTGTTCGTCACCCACGACCAAGTCGAAGCCATGACGTTGGCGCAGCGTATGATGGTGATGAATGCTGGCGTGATGGAGCAATTTGACACACCCGAAGAGGTCTACAACCGCCCTGCCAGCACCTTCGTTGCCAGCTTCATCGGCTCGCCGCCTATGAATTTGCTCAAAACGGCGCCCGATGGCAAAACTGGGCAAATTGTCGGCATTCGCCCTGAGCATTTGGATATTGGAACATCAGGTTGGCCACTCAAAGTCGAGGCCATCGAGCTTTTGGGTGCAGAACGCTTGGTTTACGCCCTCTTGAACGACGAACGCGTCATCATCCGCATCGATGAAAATCAGCCGTCTCCAGCATTGGGGAGCACGATTTTTGCCATGCCTCGAGCTGACAAAGTACACCATTTTGATGCTGCGACGGGCAAACGCATCGCTTAAATTCACGGTAAGCTTGTGGCATGCAAAAAGTCACTTCTGAAAATTGGCCTTACCCGACCTGGATCGCCCACCGTGGCGCTGGCAAACTCGCCCCAGAAAACACCCTCGCCGCCTTCAAACTAGGCGCCAGCCACGGTTACCGTATGTTTGAGTGCGATGTGAAACTAAGCGCGGACGGTGTGCCGTTTTTGCTGCACGACAGCACCTTAGAACGAACCACATCGGGCAAAGGCACGGCTGGCGACCAAAAGTGGGAAACGCTGTCGCAACTCGACGCTGGCAGCTGGCATTCACGTAGCTTTGCAGGCGAACAGCTGCCAACATTCACTAACATCGCCAAATTTTGCTTAAAAAACGGCTATTTTCTCAATATTGAAATCAAACCGACCCCTGGCCAGGACGCCGAAACGGGCAAAGTGGTTGCAGACCATGCCGATAGATTGTGGAAAGACGCCCAGATTCCCCCACTTCTCACCTCCTTCCGACCAGAATCGCTAGAAGCCGCCCAAGCCGCCTCTCCCCACCTGCCACGTGGCTTGCTGCTAGATACCCTGTGGAAAGGCTGGCTAGAAACCGCCTTAGTGCTAGATTGTGTTGCCATCGTCTGCAACCACGCCCTGTGGGACACCTCATCCGTCACCCAGGCCAAAAGCGCTGGCTTTCGGTGTTTGAGCTATACCGTGAACGATGAATGGGCGGCCAAACGTTTGCTAGATTTGGGGACAGATGGCATCATTACGGATCGGGTAGAACTATTTTCACCGAGCTTGTAGCAATATTTTTCTACATTTTGCTATATTTTTAATAGCTACTTAGACAATAAATACGCCGGCTATGGTCATGTTTAGCCCTCAAACTGACGTTTTAGGAGAATTTCATGCTCAAATTCGCTCTGACACTCACATCACTCGTCAAATTCGCCATTGCTGCACTCGCCCTGAGTCTGCTCAGCGCCTGCGGCACGCCTTATGCCTCGGTAGCGAACCGCGCTGGCGAACCCGTCATGCTGCTCGGCTACGACCCCGTGGCCTACTTCACCGTAGGCGCTCCGACTAAGGGTAATGCGCAGTTCAAAACCAACTTGCCTGACCGCACTTACTACTTCGCCAGCGCAGAAAACCAAGCGCTTTTTGCTGCTAATCCGACCAAATACGAAGCCCAATACGGCGGTTTTTGCGCAAGTGGCGCGGCTTTTGCCATCAAATTAGGCAGCGACCCGACAGCTTGGCAGATTTACAACAGGCGTTTGTTTATTTTTGGCGACGATTTAGGTCAAACCGCTTGGCAGCTAGACCCCGCTTGGAATGTAGACCACGCCGACAAACTGTGGCCAAGCATTGCCGCCAAAGGCTGGCGTGCCGCGTCGCTGCAAGCTTACGCTTTCAAAGTACCACACTACAAAACCGGCGCGCAAATCAAAGCCGAATACGAGCTGAAAAACCCAGGCAAGCCCTGGCCGAGCTATGACCCTGGCGGGATGGTGAAGAATTTATTCAGCAAACAGCCGGGTTGGCGATCGGCTGAGGGGTTTGGCCAGCCCGCGCAGGGGTATCCAGATTAAACTTTCCAACTCATGTACCACCATTGACAAAGCGCCGCGACCGCCACCAAAGCGCCATACGTCGCCATCTTGCCATCGGTGCTAAAAATGACCAATCCAGCGAACAAAACGGCTAATCCAGCCAAACTGGTAATCAGCATTTGCGACTTTAGCGAACGTTTGACTGGCGTTTTGCACCAGATCAGGCGGCTGAACAGGGGCACCATCACACCCAAGGCAATGGCTGGCAGGGCGAAGTTAAAAAGGTGGTTTAGTAGGTCGAAAAAACTCATAAGCGGAGTTTAAAGGGAAAAATTTATAATACTGAGATGGCAGTTTGGGCATTAGGAATTAATCACACCACCGCGCCGCTCGATTTACGAGGGCGGTTTGCGTTTGCGCTCGACCAAATTGAGCCGACTTTGCACCAAATGCGGGCTGATTTGAGCCACCGCTTGGCATTACCCTCACATGCTGTACCACTTGAAGCAACTCTGCTGTCAACCTGCAACCGGACCGAGATTTATGTCGCAAGTACAGCGACCACGTCGCATTTGCAAGCGCAAATGCATTCAAACGCAACTTTGGACTGGATGGCGCACATGGGCGGTGTGTCAGCTGCAGATTTACGTGCGCATTCCTACACCCTACAAGACGACATGGCCGCCCGCCACGCCTTTCGCGTAGCCAGTGGCTTGGACAGCATGGTGCTGGGTGAGCCGCAGATTTTGGGGCAAATGAAAGACGCCGTGCGCGTGGCGGGAGATGCTGGCGCGCTCGGTGCGACACTGAACCAGCTGTTTCAACGCAGCTTTTCAGTCGCCAAAGAGGTGCGTAGCACGACGGAAATTGGCGCGCATTCCATCAGTATGGCGGCGGCGGCGGTGCGTTTGGCGGGTCAGCTGTTTGAAGATTTGTCGAAAATCAAGGTTTTGTTCGTCGGTGCTGGCGAAATGATTGAGTTGTGCGCGACGCATTTTGCAGCAAAACAGCCCAAATCTATCGCCATCGCCAACCGCACCCTGGAGCGCGGCGATAAACTGGCCAGCCGTTTTGGTGCAGAATCCATCCGATTAGCAGATTTGCCGAGTCGCTTGCATGAATTCGACGCGGTCATCAGCTGCACGGCCAGTACGCTGCCGATTATCGGTTTGGGTGCGGTGGAGCGCGCCCTCAAACTGCGCAAGCACCGCCCTATTTTTATGGTCGATTTGGCCGTGCCGCGCGACATTGAATTAGAAGTCAAAGCCTTGCAAGACGTGTATTTGTACACCGTGGATGACCTCGCTGGTGTGGTGCAAACCGGCCAGGCGAATCGCCAAGCAGCGGTGGCTGAAGCCGAAACCATCATCGATGCTGGGGTACAGAGTTTTATGCACTGGCTGGACCAACGCAACCCCGCGACCGGCAGCGTGTCGTTGATTCAACAACTCAACGCGCAAACCGACAACTGGCGCGAAGCTGAATTAACGCGTGCCCGCAAACTTTTGGCCAAAGGCGCACCCGTGGACGCCGTGCTGGAAGCGCTGGCCAAAGGTTTGACCCAGAAAATGCTGCATGGCGCGTATGCCGAGCTGCATGCGGGCGATGCCACAGCGCGTGAGCACACGGCGCAGGTGGTGCAGAAGCTGTTTTTGCGTAAAGAGCGTTAGCTGCGTTCGTACTTTTTCCGCAGCCCTTCGACAAACTCAGGTCGAACGGATATTACCTCATTCGTCCGAAAAATACATTCATGAAACCATTTTTACGTCAACAACTAGAACGCTACCCCATCCGCCTCGGTGAACTCAACTTCTTCTTGCAACAAGAAGGCATCACCGATGACATGAAGAAGTATCTGGCGCTGAACAAAGAGCATGCCGAAGTCACCACCGTCGCTGGACGATTTGAATTGTTTTTAAAGCGTGAAAAAGATTTAGCTGATGCCCAAGCCATGTTGGACGACAACGACATGGCCGAGATGCACGACATGGCGAAGGAAGAAATCAAAGAAGCCAAAGCTGATATTGCACGGCTTGAAGACGAACTGCAAGGCTTGTTGCTGCCCAAAGACCCAGACGACGAGCGCAATGCGTTTGTGGAAATCCGCGCAGGCACGGGGGGTGACGAGTCTGCTCTGTTTGCGGGCGACTTGATGCGCATGTACACCAAGTATGGCGAACGCATGGGCTTCAAAGTCGACATCGTGAGTGAGTCGTTTGGCGAGGTAGGCGGCTACAAAGAGGTGGTGCTGAAGATGTCTGGTGAGAACGTCTACGGCAAGCTCAAGTTTGAATCCGGCGGCCACCGCGTGCAGCGTGTGCCGGATACTGAAACGCAAGGCCGCATCCACACCAGCGCCTGCACGGTCGCGGTGATGCCGGAGCCGGACAAAGCGATTTTGATCACGCTGAACCCCGCCGATTTACGCATTGACACCTACCGTGCCAGCGGTGCGGGTGGTCAGCACATCAACAAAACGGATTCAGCCGTGCGCGTCACCCATCTGCCCACCGGCCTGGTGGCCGAATGCCAAGATGGCCGCAGTCAGCACAGCAACAAAGCGTCCGCCTTGAAAGTGCTGCAAGCCCGCCTGAATGAAAAAGACCGTGCGGAGCGCCACGCCAAAGAAGCCGCCACCCGCAAAGGCCTGGTCGGCAGCGGCGACCGCAGCGACCGCATCCGCACCTACAACTTCCCCCAAGGCCGCTTAACCGAGCACCGCATCAACCTCACCTTGTACAAGCTGCAGTTTGTGATGATGGGCGAGATTGACGAGGTGGTTGAAGGCCTGCTGCTAGCTCGTAAAGCGGAGCAGTTAGAGGAACTGGAAGCTAGTGCAAACTAGTTTTCCACTTTAAAATAAAAAAATAGCTTTAGGCTTTGTATCCACGACCTAAAATACTACTATTTATGCAGCAATACTACCCCACTCCATTCGCCTTGAACCACTCCAGCGCCCGCCTAAACCCATCTTCCGCTGGCTCCTTACGGTAGCTTGGGCGATAGTCCGCGTGGAAGGCATGTGGCGCACCGTCGTAGACAACAAATTCTGATTTTTTCGCCGCAGCGCTGCCTGTGGCCAATGCGGCCTTCATCTTGTCAATGCTGGCTTGCGGAATGCCAGTATCTGCGCCACCATACAGTCCCAAAACTGGACCGTTGATGTTAGCGACCAAGTCAATCGGGTTCGTTGGCGACAACGGGTCGGGTGCGCCTTCCAAACGGCCATACCACGCCACACCGGCTTTGACAGCTTTGTTGTGCGCAGCATACATCCACGTGATGCGGCCACCCCAGCAGAAGCCGGTGATAGCCAATTTATTAACATCGCCACCATTGGCTGCAGCCCATTTGACCATGCCGTGCAAATCAGCCATGACTTGAGCGTCTGGCACTTTGCTGACCACTTCTTTGATCAAATCGGCCATCACGTTGTAATTGCTGGGGTCGCCTTGGCGTGCGTACAGCTCAGGGGCGATGGCCAAGTAGCCCATTTGGGCGAAACGTCTGGCTGTGTCGGCAATGTATTCGTGCACACCGAAGATTTCTTGAATCACCAAAACAACGGGCAAATTAGTTTTGCCAGCTGGTGCAGCCGTGTAAGCGGGGACTTTGAAGCCGTTGACCTCAACCATGATTTCGCCCGTTTTAAGGCCTTCAGACGACGTTTTCACCGCCGTTTGCGCCATGATGTCGCCAGCTGCAGCGGTGTAGCCCACGCCCAGAGCGACTTTCAGCGCAGTGCGTCGGGTAGCAGTGTGCTGGGTGCTTGAGCTGTCTAGCAGGGCTTGGGCATCGGTCATCTGGTCTCGCGTTGTCTTATTGAACATGTCTTCTCATAGGGTAAGTGAAAGCAAAAGTGACTTGGAAGTTTAGTATACAAACGCTGCAAATACTCTGGCAAAAGAAGGTTATTTTAGGAAGTACCCTTTAGAAAATACCCGACCAAATACCTTGAACTGCAGTTTTAAAAGCCGCGCAACAATTGGGCACCCAGCGGAATCAAAATTGAAGCCAAGAGCACTTGAATAGCCAACGCCAAACCAGCATACGCGCCTGCATCCGCATTGACCTGCATGGCACGCGCTGCGCCTATGCCGTGCGCAGCGGTACCCAGCGCAAAGCCACGTTGAATCCAGCCAGCTTTGTCCGTCTTGATGCCAAATAGATCAAAAATGTACTTGCCACTGAGAGCGCCGACCATGCCAGTCAAAACGGCAAATACAGCAGCCAGTGCGGGGATGCCACCAATTTGCTGCGCTACCCCCATCGCCACGGGCGCGGTGACGGATTTGGGCACCATAGACAGCAAGACTGATAACGGCAAACCGAACAGCTTGCCCAGCAAAAATGCACTGCCTACCGCTGCTGCGCCGCCTAAAAAAGCTGCAAAAAACAAGCCGCACCATGCCAATAACAACGCCTCTTTGCGCTGCCACAAAGGCCAAGCCAATGCAACCACTGCTGGCCCTAAAAGTACATGGATAAACTGTGCACCGGCAAAGTAAACCGGGTATTCAATATCCGTTGCGAGCAAGACACTGGCAATGCACAAGACCGACCACAACACCGGATTAGCCCATGGCGCATGATCCAATTTCACGTAAAGCGCATGCGCAAAAACGTAAACTACGACGGTAGCCGTCAACCCAAACAGCGGGCCAGAGGTGAGATAAACCCATAGTTCTACAAAAT
This sequence comes from Polaromonas sp., assembly GCA_031390045.1. Taxonomy (GTDB): domain Bacteria; phylum Pseudomonadota; class Gammaproteobacteria; order Burkholderiales; family Burkholderiaceae_C; genus Aalborgiella. The sequence continues at coordinate 7,713 of JANMTB010000166.1, read as the reverse complement.
CGAGCATGGCCGTGTTATCTCTCTCGGCGCTGCAGCCAACGCAAAACCAGCGCAGTGACAGCTAAGCCTACCCAAGTAGACAGTACCAAAACAACAGCGATACGCCAACCAAAATCGCTGAAGATGCCCAAATGCGTCATCACCCCCACGCCGACCGGTACAAATAGCAACGACAAGTGGTTCAACAAAAACTCAGCACAACCAGCCACTGCTTCGCGAGCGCTGGGCAACTTTAATGCAAAGAGCAAAAAAACCATTCCCAAAACCGGGCCAGGTAAGGTTAAACCCAACTGCTTCACTGCTAGTTCACCCGCCGCCTGCAGCGCCAGTAACCAAGCAAAACCTCGAAGCGCTAGTACGGCGGTTGAATGTACTGCTATGACGGATACTTGCTGCGGCGAATCTGTAGGGTTAGACATAATCTAGATTCTGACGGAAAATAAGCGTATACAAATAACTATTTTTAAGAACCTGTTTTTAAGGAACTCTCATGCCAACTATCCGCGTAGAACTGCTCGAAGGCCGAACACCAGAGCAAAAAACTGCCTTGGTTAAAGCGCTCACTCAAGCCACTGTTGAGAGCCTAGGCTCGAAGGCTGAATCCGTCGACGTGGTGCTGTTTGACATTCCACGCCAAAATTGGGCGACTGGGGGTGTTCAATGGTCAGAGCGAAAATAGCACAATTTGGTAGCGCCGTCTGCTTGTTCGCGGGGTTGTCTGCCTGTGGCGGAGGTGGGGATATAGACCCGCGTACCATCACCCTCACCAGCGAATCGCCAGCCAACCTCAATTGTCCGCAAGGCGAAATTCGCACCCGAACAGGTATTGATGTGAACCAAAACGGCTTGCTTGAAACGGAAGAAGTTTCGTCTGATGTAACAAGCTGCATGGTCAACAATGGCTTGGGTGGCGATGATGGGCTGTTCAACGACGATAAACCCGAGTAATCACTCTGAAAAACCGTACATTTAGGCTGTAGCCGGTGTATTTATTAAATATAACGCTATTAATAATATAGCATAATATCCCATTTTTTATTTCCTAGAATACATTGTCGATTCAAAACTCACTGCTATCCGCCACCCAGTCTGGCATTGAGCGCCTAGACGCGCAGCTTTTGCTATTACACGCACTCGGAAAATCTCAGTCAGACCGCGTTTGGCTCATCACGCATGACACTGAGTCGCTGAGTGAACCCGTAATCCTCGCCTTCCAAGTCCTGTGCCAACGCCGCCAGCAAGGTGAGCCGCTGGCTTATCTCGTAGGCAGCAAGCCATTTTTTGGTTTAGATTTACAAGTAGACAAACGGGTTTTGGTACCCCGTCCAGATACTGAAACCTTAGTGGAGTGGGCATTAACGTTAGCGGTCAGCTCAAACAAAACAACCAGCCTGCTAGACATGGGCACCGGCAGCGGCGCGATTGCATTGGCGATCAAACACTCAAAACCTGATTGGCAAGTAACCGCTTTGGATGCCAGCATCGATGCTTTGATCGTGGCGCAAAACAACGCTAAGCGTTTGAATTTAAACATTAATTTCCTACTAAGTTCATGGTTTGATGCGTTATCGAACGAAAAATTTGATGTCATTGTCAGCAACCCGCCCTATATCGTCGAAGGCGACTGGCACATGACTGTACTCGCCTATGAACCGAAGCAGGCGCTCACCTCTGGCGCAGATGGCTTGGACGATATTCGGCAAATCATCGCCCACGCGCCGCAGTTTTTGATCTCTAACGGATGGTTATTGCTGGAGCACGGCTATGACCAAGCGGCAGTGGTGCGTGATTTGCTGGATAAGCGCGGGTTTGTGCAGGTGCAGAGTAAGCTGGATTTGGCTGGGATTGAGCGGTGTTCGGGTGGGCAATGGTTAACTTGACACCCTGCAAGCATATTGATTTCGAGGGATAATCTACCTAAGCTAGTATTTTTCTTAATTTTTTGACTATTTTTGGAGACTTCCCTCATGTCAGACGCTCAAACCCGCATCGATCAACTGGTCAAATCAAACGAAGTCGTGCTTTTCATGAAAGGCAACGCCAGCTTCCCTCAATGTGGCTTTTCTGGCCGCGCGATTCAAATTTTGAAAGCCTGCGGTGTTGACACCAAAGGCATCCAAACCGTCAACGTTCTGGAAGACGAGGAAGTGCGCCAAGGCATCAAGGAATACAGCAACTGGCCGACGATTCCGCAGCTTTACGTCAAAGGTGAGTTCATCGGCGGCTCAGACATCATGATGGAGATGTATGAGAGCGGTGAGCTAGTGCAAGCGCTGGGAACAACGCCGCCGAACGCTGCTTAAGCTGTTTTTACCCATAAAAAAGCGCCCTCACTTCATTGTGACGGCGCTTTTTTACTATGCAATTGATAGCTACTTAGGCAATAAATACGCTGGTTAGATAGTAGTTATATTTGGCTATCCATTGCTATGATGTGTCAGTTCTTGAGTAGCCGAACACCTCAGCCCCCTTGGCCGGGCCCCATATCTGCAGTTTGACGCACGCTTTGACGCACTCTATACTGGGTATCGTGCGGATCGCATCAACATGCTTCTGCTCGGACATATAACAACGAGTCAACACATTGACTATGGAGACATCTATGGAACCCAGCAACAATACGTTTGACGTAGCCATCATTGGCGGTGGCCTAGCTGGCGTCGTGGCACTAGCGTACGCACGTAAGGCCGGTCTCAATGCCATAGTACTTGAGCGTCAAGATCGCATTGGTGGGCTATGGCGTGACCTCCCAGCATGGCAGGACATCCAGATCAGCCCTATGGATTGGACACTGGGCGACTTACCGCTCGACGGAGCAATGCAGCCGCACATTTTGGCCAATATCGAGGCTTGGGTCTCGCGTTTCAATTTGGCCGACGGCATCCGGCTTAACGCACCCGTGCAACGGGCTCGCGTCAATGGCGCCAACTGGGAACTGGTAACGCCGCAAGGTGTAGTTCTTGCTCGGCATCTCATTGCCGCAACGGGCGCGCACAACACACCAGTCATTCCCCAAATTTCTCGCATGGACAGCAGTATGCGCGAATTTCACTCTAGCGCGCTACGCGACCCAGAAGTGCTTAGCGGCCGTGATGTCCTCGTGGTCGGTGGCGGCGCATCGGCCTTCGACCTGCTGGAACTGTGCTTTCAGCATGATGCACGTCGTATCTTCTGGGTCTACCGCGGTCTGCGCTGGTTTTTGCCGACGCGCAAGCCCAAACATATTGCTGGCAGCGTACGCGGTTTTGCGCGGATGCAAGCCAGCGGCATGTCGGCCTTGCAGCAAAGCGCTGCGATAGGAGCAGACATGCGCTCTCGTTACGAAAAATTCGGTATCAGCGAGATCATGCCCTCGCATGACTTCGATGTGCAGCACGATCAGCTCATACCCGGACGCCCAGGCATGTTGGCTAACTTCACAGCCATTGAACGTCATGGCGGCAGTGTTGTATCCATCGCAGGCCGTACGATTACGCTCTCAGACGGGCATCATCTCGAGGCTGACCTGCTGCTCTGGGGCACTGGATACAGCCTAGATCTGTCGTACTTCGAAGCTCCCGAGATCGCCTCGATCCGCACCCTAGACGCACTTTGCACACGCTGCAGTGGCATTTTTAACAGCCTTGATGCCCCCAATTTGTATTTCCCGGGCGTCGGACTCGACGGCATCGGATCCTCACCTTGGGCTTACTCCCTGCTCAGCCGATCGATCATGTCCCACATTCGCGGCACAGCACGTTTCGAAAATAAAGTGGTCGATCACAAAATCAATCATTTCGATATCGTGGACTACTTAGCCCCTCGCGATCTCGCAAGCTATCCGCCGGAAACATGGAAAGCACACTATCGCGATATCGCACTCAACACGCCGGATGAACAGCCCTACGCAATTCCCTGAGGCACAGCACTGAAATAGCTATTAAAATAATAGCAATAAAGACAATAAATGCGCCGGCTATATGCCAAATGATGGTCTTTTTTCCATGTCTTCACGCCAACGCCGCAAATTGACGTGTTGCTCACCCGGCTTGATCCGCACGACACGTGCAAAGTCTATAGCGACGACGGCTGTGATATCAACGATACTAAATTGATCTGCCGCAATAAAGTCGCGACCTTCAAGGTGTTTATCTAGCATATCGAAAAACTGCTGCACACGGGCAAGGCCGCGTTGCGCCAGCTCAGGTATTTGCGCGTAGTCCACCGGGCCGGGCAAAGCGCGGTTGGCCATGGCAGGCGCACTGTTACGCAGGGCTTCGGCGATGGCGAGCAGGCCTTCAAATTCAACCCGCCAGTGCCAGCTGGCGATTTCGGCTTTTTCCGCTGGCGTGCTGCCTAAAAGCGCAGGTTGTGGGTAGCGAGCTTCTAGGTAGGCGGTGATAGAAGCGTTGTCGGTGAACATGTCGCCCTCGTCTGTGCGTAGCGCAGGCACGGTACATTGCGGGTTGATAGCGCGAAAGGCGTCGCTGAGCTGCTCTTGGGTGCGCAAATCGACTTGCACCGTTTCATGGGCGATGCCCTTTTCTGCCAACAAAATACGGGCGCGGCGTGGGCTAGGCGCGGTGGCGCAGTCGTATAGAGTAATCATGTCTTTGCTCCTGCATTTGCTTGATTATTTACTTTGGATTGGAAATCGCTGGCATCGTGCCTCTGCGGCAACTGGCTCTCTGGCGCGCCCCACGTGCGGTTCACCATGCGGCCGCGCTGCACGGCAGGGCGTTTGGCAATCTCTTTGGTCCAGCGTTGTACGTGGGTGTATTCTTGCACTTGCAAAAACTCGCCCGCTTCGTAGATCAGCCCCATCGCAAGCGCGCCATACCAAGACCAAACGGCCATGTCGGCAATGGAATAGTCATCCCCCGCCAAGTAACGGTTGTCAGCCAAGCGGCGGTCTAGCACGTCCATTTGGCGTTTTACTTCCATGGCGAAGCGGTCAATTGGGTATTCCATTTTGGTAGGCGCATAGGCGTAAAAATGGCCAAAACCACCGCCCAAATACGGCGCACTGCCCATTTGCCAAAAGAGCCAAGACAGGCATTCCGCTTTAGCCGCAGCATCTGTAGGGATAAAAGCGCCAAACTTATTCGCCAAATGCAGCAAAATAGCGCCTGATTCAAATACCCGAATTGGCTCCGGCCCACTGCGATCCATCAGCGCCGGAATCTTAGAATTCGGGTTAACAGCCACAAACCCACTACCGAACTGGTCACCCTCGTTGATGCGAATCAACCAAGCGTCGTATTCCGCCCCCGTGTGGCCCGCTTCCAGCAGCTCTTCCAGCATCACGGTGACTTTCACGCCATTCGGCGTCGCCAGTGAATACAGCTGAAACGGGTGCTTGCCCATAGGCAGGTCTTTTTCGTGGGTCGCCCCCGCAATAGGCCGGTTGATATTGGCAAACTTGCCGCCGCTAGCTTTGTCCCAAGTCCAGACGCTGGGTGGTACGTAATCGGTCATAATTTACCTTTACAAGTGTTGTTACTATGATTTTTATAGCTGTTTAGACAATAAATACGCCGTCTATAAGAAATATGCGCATAAAATTACCCCGCAAACTCCCACTTCTTCTTCGCTCCCAGCACCGCATCTGGATACGCCGCCTTGCCACGGCTGCCGTTGTAGCGGCCTAGGCCCATGAAGAGGTCGCCGCGTTCGCGGTCTAGGTAGTGGCGCAGGATGACGCAGCCGAAGCGGATGTTGGTTTGCATGTGGAAGAGTTTGCCGGGGTCGCTCTTTTCTGAGCCACCGATGACGCGCATCCAAAACGGCATGATTTGCATGTAGCCGCGCGCGCCAACGGGGCTGACGGCGTATTTGCGGAAATTGCTTTCTACTTGTGTTAAACCCAGCACCAATGCGGTGTCCAGCCCCGCGCGCTTGCTTTCGTACCAAACGGTTTGAAGGAACTCTTTACGGGTATTGAAATCGCGCTTTTTGGGATATAAACGGTCACTCATCGCGCTCAACCAGCGTATGTATTTGAGGCGAGACTCGGTGTCGTTAAACTCAGGAATCGGCGGTGCGGTGCTGCTGACCGCAGCACTCAAAGCGCCACGAACTGAATCAGCCAGCGGCTCTTCAAGCTGTCCGCCAGCGTGAGATTGCTCTGAAAATAATAGCAGACTAGGCAATAAATACGCCGACTGAAACCATTTTCTTCTTGAAATTAAAGCCATATTCTTCAACTTAATTCTCTCTGTTTTTGATAGAGTTATTAGGCTTAATGGTAAGACTATTTGCTGAAATCCAACTTGCTATCGGATCTTTTAGCCCGCGTTGAGTTGCAAATTTCGCAAAATATATTGCGCATACCCAAGCCGATAAGACAACTGCCAATCTAATGACTGTACTTCCCTGAATATCTAAAAATGCACCGCTGGTTAGCATTAATGAAAAAGACAGCACCAAATACATAGCAAGTGTATGCTTACCAGCTGGCGCTAGCCAAAGTATCCAATCAGGTAAACGTGATAGCCGATGCCTGTATCGCATGCCTGCTGCAATCAATGTGGCCACTAACCAAATACCAGCAGGTAATGCCATCATTGATACGACCAATATTTTATTTGTATCGGGCGGCTTGTCTGCGTAACTGTTGATTGTAAGAACGCCTAAACTTATATTTAACAGTAAGGCAAGGAATAATTGCAGTCTGCCTAGGTGTTTATCCCAAAAGGATTTTGCATACGATCGGTCACTGAATAATTTAAATCGACAAATTAAAATGCCAGAAAACATAAGCCAAAAAACCAACGGCAGTATATAAATACTGGCGACAAGTTGATTGAAGTAAGCCTCAATATTGATGGTTAAAAAAGTCGATAGATCAGCGGCTTGTGCAAACTTACCTGTTTCTAAGACAATTTCATTCTCAATATTCGCAGAAGAATCATTGGATGGGAAAGTCAATAACATCGCACCAACACCAATCAGTAACGGCAATAGCATCACGATATTAATAATGCTTAGCCATTTCCAAAATTTCAGCACTTTTGCAGGTCGCATTAAAACGAAGCTGGCTACCAACAAGCCGCATACTGCATACATGGTCAATATATCGCCGAAATATACAAATAGGCCATGAATAATTCCTACTAACAGTAATTTAAAGTATCTTGTGCGCAGCATTGAGCTAACTGTTAAACCGTCCGCCCGAAGTTTTAAAGCCATTAAACATAAGCTGTAGCCGAACAATAAGCATAAAAGTGGCCATGCTTTACCTAATACAAATACGATGAGTACACTATTTAAAATCAAGGCTATTGGCGAATCTACAGGGTTAGTGGCACCCGCTTGAATAGGGAAATCTGGCGCAAAGGGATAACCCATTGCATTGACGATAAACACACCTAGCAATGCCAAAGCACGTAAACCATCTACCCAAGGCTCACGGTTTGAAGACAGCGACTTCAAACCCAAGCTTTGAACTTAGACATTACGTGTGTGAACACAACACCGACCGCCACCTTGGTGGCTTCCGCATCGCGACGGTGCTGGTATTCGACTTGGCCGTCTTTGAGACTCTTGTCGCCAATGGTGACGCGGTGCGGCACGCCGATGAGTTCCCACTCGGCAAACATGATGCCTGGGCGCTCGCCGCGATCGTCCAGGATCACATCGACGCCGGCGGCCATCAATTCGGCGTACAACTTCTCGCCAGCAGCTTTGACGTCTGGGCTGCGGTCTGGTCCGACCATGCAAATAACGACGGTG
>JANMTB010000145.1:0-44197 GCA_031390045.1 Polaromonas sp. | reverse complement strand
GCCAAGGCGCTGAAGAAAGAGCTGGAATGGTCACGCCAAAACCCCAAAGCCCGCCAAGCCAAAAGTAAAGCGCGTCTGGCCCGTTTTGAAGAGCTGTCGGACTTTGAATACCAGAAGCGCAACGAGACCAATGAAATCTTCATCCCCGTGGCAGAGCGCCTGGGCAATGAGGTGATTGAGTTCGTCAACGTCACCAAATCATTTGGCGACCGTGTGCTGATTGACAACCTGAGCTTCAAAGTACCCCCCGGAGCCATCGTCGGCATCATCGGCCCCAATGGTGCGGGCAAATCGACGCTGTTTCGCATGATCTCGGGCGCGCAAAAGCCCGACAGCGGCGAGGTGAAGATTGGCTCGACCGTCAAGATGGCCTTCGTCGATCAAAACCGTGACGATTTGGCCAACGAAAAAACCGTTTGGGAAGATGTCTCGGGCGGGCTGGACATGCTCAACGTCGGCCGCTTCACCATGGCCAGCCGCGCCTACTGCGGCCGCTTCAACTTCAACGGTCAAGATCAGCAAAAGCGCGTCGGTACGCTCTCAGGCGGCGAGCGCGGGCGCTTGCATTTGGCCAAAACGCTCATCGCTGGCGGCAACGTGCTAATGCTCGATGAGCCGTCCAATGACCTGGATGTTGAGACCCTGCGCGCACTGGAAGATGCCTTGCTGGAGTTTGCGGGCTCGTTGATGGTCATCAGCCATGACCGTTGGTTCCTTGACCGCATCGCCACCCACATCCTCGCCTGTGAGGGCGACAGCCAATGGACGTTCTACAACGGCAACTACCAAGAGTACGAAGCCGACAAGAAACGCCGTTTGGGTGAAGAGGGCGCGAAGCCGAAGCGTATGCGCTTCAAGGCTCTTCATTAAGCAACTGAATAAGCGTCAGTCTAGGCAGTTTTAGGCTGTCAAACTATCAGAAACCGCTCCAAAACATGCTTTGGGGCGGTTGTTGTGCTTTATGATGATAAATATGGTTATAGTCGGCGTATTTATTGCATTGTTAGCTATAAAATAAATAGCAAAATAGCACTATCTAAATCAAATTAACTTCCTGCGCACCAAGCTTATGTTGTTTCGCAGCGCGTACAACTCATCCGCGTAAGACAGCGGCACGCTGATGGTACCGACCCGTGCATCTAAGTCGTCAAGTTCCGTCCGTAGTGATGACTTGGCTTCAGGATTTTTTACAAGTTGCTCTTCAATGTGCCGCAATTGGCCATACCATTTGAATATGCGCGAACGGATGCGGAACTTGTACATGGGCGGGATAATGCGGCTTAGAGGTAGCAAAATTGCCACGATGATTCCGAGTGCCAGCCACATACGTTCGATTAAATTTGCCATCCAAAAAGGCAGGTAATGTTGCAAGAGTGGTGCGCCCGATTTAAGGTTGCGCTCGGCTTCTTTGGAGAGATCAAATTCACTTTGTGTAGCATTGGGGAAGTCTCTGGCGCGGTTAAACCAACCCGCACCGCCATGAATAGTTTGGGAAGCTTGTGAGAACAGTTGCACCAATGCAGGGTGTGTTTCTGCACGGGTTAGTAGTGCTGTCGTAGAGGCTACCAAGCGCACATCTAGTGCAGGGATGTCTGTCGCAATATCGACCACGCCGCGCGGCAGCAGTGCAGGGCTTAAAAACGGTAAACGACGTGAGTATGCTTCGCTTTGCGTAAAACTCATCAACTTCACGCCTGGGGTCTGCAAAAGCATTTGAACCATTAACGACTCGGGAGCGGATGCGAAAACAATTGCGTCTAACTCACCTGCTAAAAATGCCATGGTGGCAGGGGTTTGCTCTAGTTGAGATTTTTTGATACTGGCAGGATCAATACGATTGATATCGAATAATTTATCTACCAAATTGGGTACACCGCTGCCTGCTGTGCCAACGTTGAGACGTAGGTTTTTTAGCTCGGCTAAGGATGAAAAAGTGGCGTTGGCGTTGATTTTTTTTGCGGTATCTTCGCGGTAAAACAGCCAAACGGGTTCGACAAATAAACTGCCTAAGGAAGTAATATTGTCATTCACCTCATTCAACGGGTTTGTATTGCCATTCTTGTTCTCAGCGCTTTCAGCACCAATACTTCCACCCTGTACAAAGCCTAAATCTGCCTTGCCGCGTTGTAGCAGGGCTAAATTTTCGGAAGAGCCTTGGCTGGGTAATAGCACCACTTCAATGCCTCTGGCTGCGAGTAGCTTGACGTAGCGCTTACCAAATTCGTCGTAAGCGCTTTGCGCAGGGCCAGTCGCTAACATCACGCGCTTGGGTGGATTGGGGTCTAACCACCAGTAGGCTAATGCCAGCAGCAAGAAGGCTAAAAGTAGAAAGGGCCATACCGTGTTGCCCATGTCGCGCAGGTAGAGCAGCGAGTGACGTAACTTTTCAGACATGCCCTAACGATAGCATGTTTAAGCTTTGACTAATCAAAAACTAGAATTCAAGACAAAGTCCAAATCGCCATAGCAGCCATCGCTACCATGCCCACATCTTCAATGATGGTTACGGTGGACATCGGCAGTTTGAATACTGCGCCCAAGCATGCGCAACGAATGCTGCGTTTGTCTAAAACCGCTTGAATTACGCCAATAGCCGAGAAGCCCATGATGATGAGTGTTGCCCAGTTGGTTAGCAGCGGGTTCCAGTTGGCTAAGTAGGCCAAACCCAGTGCCAGTTCCACGAACGGGTAAATCAGTCCCCAGCCGTGCCATCTCTTTGCAAGCAAGTCATACCCAGCATAAGCATCGGCAAAAGCCGGCACGTCTAAAAGCTTGAAAAATGAGAATACCAAAAAGAAACCCGCCATGAAGTAACGCATCGTTTCATGCCAAAGTACACCGGCTAAACCGTTTTGCGGAACTTGAACCAAGATACTCGCAGCTAGCAAATATGCCAAGATCAACAGCAAAGGCCTGTAGGTGGCGAACCAGCTTAGAGCCGATTGCACATCTGCAGCTGATACGTGGGCAATTTGCTTGACAGGCAACGCTACTATTGGCGTAACCTTGGTACTAGGCGCAATTTCGCTGATGCTGTAGTGTGTACCCTCTAATGCAGCGGCCAGTTGATCAAATTCAACTTTGATATTGTGAAGTACAGCACGGCTAGTTTGCAGGCTTACATCTACCCGTTCTGCAAACGGTTCAAGTGCAGATTGCACCCGTTTTACACAGGCTTGGCACGTCATACCAAATATTTCATAGTTACTGATTGTCATAACGTGCTCTTTTTTATGGCCAGAAAGCGAGGTTTACTTAGCTTTTTCGATAGACAAGACGGTGAAAGCGCCATCAACTTTATCCGCTGTGAACATCACTTTATCGCCAGTTTTAACAGATTCAAGCATAGCTACATCCTTGACTTGAAACACCATAGTCATGCCGGGCATATCGAGATTTTTGATTTCGCCATGTTTCAGTGTGACTTTTTTGTTTTCCAAATCGATTTTTCGAACTTCAGCAGCCGTCATAGGCAGATTTGACTTTGCCATTTCTTGCTTAACTATAGGCGCAGTTGGTGCTGTGGCGTGAGAGGCTGCATAGCTTAATGATGCGCCAGTAAGTAAAGTTGCAATGATGGCGAGAGATTTGATGTTTTTCATGGTGTTTCCTTCGGTTTAAAAAAGTAAAAGTAAAAGTAAAAGTTATTAATTAGGTAAATTGCCAACAACTAAATAGGCGCTACCCCACAAAGCGGTACGCACCAAGCGCAATTGCGCACCGCGCTCCTCTAATAGCCGCCACGGTTTATCCATGTTGGCATAAGTGGTCAAATAACGACGTGCCCGGTACAGGTTAAATAAGTTCACCGGCCAACCCCACAACCAAGGCAAGGTTTGCATACCCACTAAGGCGATTCGTGCTCCTGGCTTGGAGTTAGCAATCAGCTGATCAACCGTTTTTGAACACTGCAGCACGTCTTGTGCGTAGCACATTAGTACTGCGTCAGCTTTATAGCTAGGTAAAAAATCAAGCATAGATGTTTGTACAACAGATGCATGAGGCAAATGAGCTACTCGCTTAGCAGCTTGCGCAGCCATTTCGGGAGACAACTCAACCCCAACCACATACCCGCCAGGGCCCACAGCCGCTGCCAGCATGGACAATGATGACCCAGTACCACAAGCAACATCAAAAACCGTTTCACCGGGCTTAAGATTCAGCATGTGAATCACTTCAACGCGCAAAGCTTCGACCCTTCTACAAGTCGCATCGTAATTTGCGGCAAGTTCACGGTAATTGTCTACCGCTCGCTGGTTAGAGGGCTGGTCAGCTAGGTTGTCAATGATTGCGATTGCCATATTCAAGCCTTGTTTGGTGCAATGGCCGCATAGGATTTGAAGACCCGTGAATTTCCGTCATTTAAGATCAAAAGCACGTTGTAAGCATGGCGTTCCCCAGCAAATGGGCCTGTACCTTCCATGCCAGGTGAGCCTAGGGGCATACCTGGAACAGACAGGCCGCGCGCAACTGGTTTGTCTTGCAGCAGTTTGCGAATATCTTCTGCAGGTACATGGCCTTCAATGACATATTCGCCCAACTTTGCCGTATGGCAAGACCCATATTGGTCTGGAAGGCCCAAATTTTTGCGGATGGCGGTTGTGTCGCTCACATCGTGTGTCACAACGTCAAAGCCGTTTTTCCGTAAATGGGCTACCCATGCTTTGCAGCAGCCGCAGGTGGGGGTTTTCCAAACGGTAATGACAGGCGCAACCGTACCAGCCGCCGCTAGCAGCGGCTGGCTTAGTAGAGCAGTACTGACGCTGATCAGCGAGAGTTGCAATACCGAGCGTCGTGACAGTGGCTTAATGAGCATGGCCGCCACTTTTGGCTCCCATGGCTGGCGTTTTCCCACCTGCAACATTAACTGCCCCCTTCATGCCAGCATCAAAATGTCCTGCCTCTAAACAAGCAAAATCAACTTTGCCCGCTGTGGTGAACTGCCAAATGATTTCGCCAGTTTTCCCAGGTGCGAGAGAAGCTGTGTTGGGTTCATCATGTTCCATACCGGGGTTTTTCTTCATCAATTCGGCATGCGCTTTCAGGTCTTTCATCGATCCCAAGGTCATTTCGTGTTTGATTTTTCCTGAGTTTTTGACAATGAACTTGATGGTCTCACCTTGTTTGGCATCGATGCTGGCAGGGGTGAAGCGCATGGTGTCGTTCATGTCTATGTTGATCGTGCGCGTGACATTAGAAGCTTTTCCGGGTTTGCCGACTGTATCGGCATCTGGGTGTCCGCCTGCGTGGTTGCCAGCGGCTAGAGCGGTAGCTCCAAGGAAAGAAAGAGACAATGTTGCAATGATTTGATTGAATTTCATGTTAATCCTAAAAAATGAGAAATAGTGGTTAAAAAATGACTGTAGCCGTCGTATTTGTTGCCTAAGTAGCTATAAAATTAATAGTGAAAAAGGTGATTTTTTAAATCAATGCTTCATCCCTTCCATCGTTGGTTTGCGAATTTGCACTTCCACCTCAGCTTGTTTCTTTTGTAACAGTGGCATGGACGATTTACCTTCCGCTTTAAACCGTAACGGGTCAGCCACCGATCCGTTGACTTCAAAAGCTACGGTTCCTTCAGGGTGCTTGTACCAGCCTGGGTTGCTGTAGTCGCCCGGCTTTTGGTCTTTGCGGACTTTGACAACGCTGAACATGCCGCCCATCTCCACACCGCCAAACGGCCCTTCGCCCGTCATCATCGGCGCTGTGTTGTGGGGAATTTCCATTGTCATTTCTGCCATATCTGCCATGCCGCGCTCACCCATGACCATGTAGTCAGGTATCAAATTAGTGATTTTTTTCACAACTTCGCGGTGATCCACGCCGATCATGGTCGGTACGTCGTGCCCCATGGCGTTCATGGTGTGGTGCGATTTGTGGCAATGGAAGGCCCAGTCGCCTTCTTCATCTGCCAAGAACTCAAACTGTCGCATTTGCCCGACCGCTACGTCGGTAGTCACCTCTGGCCAGCGCGCGCTTTTGGGGACGGGTCCACCGTCTGTGCCTGTGACCTCAAACTCGTGGCCATGAAGGTGAATTGGGTGATTTGTCATTGTCAAATTGCCAACGCGAATGCGAACTTTGTCGTTGTGTCGCACATTTAGCGAGTCAATGCCTGGGAAGATGCGGCTGTTCCAGCTCCACAGGTTGAAGTCGGTCATCGTCATGATCTTTGGCGTATAAGCGCCTGGGTCGATATCGTAGGCATTGAGTAGGAAGCAAAAATCGCGATCAACTTCGCTGATATTTGGGTGCTTGGTCTTCGGGTGTGTGATCCAAAAACCCATCATGCCCATGGCCATTTGCACCATTTCATCCGCATGTGGGTGATACATGAAAGTACCGGGGCGGCGTGCTACAAACTCGTAGACAAACGTTTTACCCGGCTCAATGCCCGGCTGGTTCAAGCCAGTTACACCATCCATGCCATTGGGCAGACGCTGCCCATGCCAATGGATGCTTGTGTGCTCGGGCAGTTTGTTGGTAACGTAAATACGTACGCGGTCGCCTTCGACCACTTCAATGGTTGGGCCGGGGGATTGGCCGTTGTAACCCCATAGATGCGCTTTGAAGCCGGGTGCCATCTCGCGCACCACGGGTTCGGCAACGAGGTGAAACTCTTTGACACCCAGGTTCATGCGCCACGGCAGCGTCCAGCCGTTCAGAGTGACGACGGGGTTGTAGGGGCGGCCAGTTTGCGGCACTAGCGGCGGCATGGTGTCCGGTTTGGTTTGCATCACCGGCTCTGGAATAGCGGCGAGGGCGACTTTACTGACACTTGCAGCAGTGACCGCTGCAGCGATCACGCCTGCGCCACCCAAGAATTTACGTCGTGAAGAAGATGGTTTGTTGATGTTCTGGTTCATAGTTTTAGAATTTTTAATGTGCAGGAGTGTCGCCACCTGAAGAAGGACTTGCTGACATAGATGGAGCCGACATAGGCTTGCCTAACAGGGTGGCTTGTAGTGCTGCATCGGCCAACCAAAATTGTTGCTGCGCAGCGATAGCAGCTTTGACGGTGTTGATCTGGCTACGATGATCGGCCAACAGCTCAAATACGCCAATGAACATGCCGTTGTAGCGCAAGCCGTTTTCTTCAGCGATGACTTTGCTGAGCGGTAATACTTCATCGCGGTATTGGCGTGTGGCGTCGTAGGCAGTACGGTATGCAGAGTAGCTTTCCCTCAAGTCAGAGCCTGCGTTGACCAATGTCGCTTCCAAGCGATTTGCCGCTGCAAGCGTCATCGCATTCATGCTGGCTCTTTGAGCATCACCCCAGTCGAAAATCGGCAGACGTATGCTGAGCTCATAACCTTTACTGGTTTGTGATGTGCCTTCGTGCGTATCTTTCACGGTATTACGAATGATGCCCATCTCAATATCGGTCAAACTGGTGAGCAGCGTTAAGCCTTGTGACTTACTGGCTGCATCTAGCTGTGATTGCGCCATGCGCACGTCCAGTCGTTGGTTGCTGAGCGCTTTGCTAACGGCTTCAGGCGTTAAAAATGCTTTCGGTAAATCAGGCAGACGCTCAGGGAGTGTCAGCGCGCTAATTTGGCTTTCTTTTAAACCTAAAAGGCGAATCAAACTTTCGCGGGCTGCAGCTGCGGTTTGTTGGCTGGCGAGCAACTGCAAAGACGCATCTGCGTAAAATGCTTGCTGGCGTACGCGTTGCAAGCGGTTGAAATTACCCACACTTTGCATGCGTTTGGCCAACTCGGCACTGGCCTGAGCCGATTCGTACACAAGCTTTGAATACGTCGCTGACTCGTTTGCCGCCACCGCAGTGACCCACGCCATGCGAACTTGGGTAACCATGGCCACAACATCAGTTGTCATTTGCAACTCAGTCTGCGCAATTCGCGCTGTGGCTATTTTGTTGCGTTGCGGCAGGATGATTAAATCGAGTAGGCCAAAGGCCAAGATGCGGCCGAATTCCAACTCGTCTAAAAAGCGAACACGCTCTAAACTCAACATGGGGTTGGCGATGCGACCTCCTTGTGCAGCTTGTGCCATGTCACCCCAACGCTCTGCCAGCATGGTTTGCAAGGCTGGACTGTTGATGACAGCTAGTTGAACGGCGGCCTGCTGATTCAGCGGTGATTTGAGTAGTTCTGCGACTTGGGTGTCACGCGTCGTTTTGGCCTGCACAGTTCGTAGTAGTTGTGCAGATGTGCCAGAGACTAATTTGGTTTCGCTGTTTGTGCGGTCAATAGACTGATCGATGTTGACGGACGCACAGCCGCTCAGCACAGCTAAAACAGCTATAGAGATAAATGATTTTGATAGCATGGAAGTAGACTTCATTTCTTATGCCCAGCGTGTGGATCGGGCTTGATCACATCACCGTTGTTGCCAACAGGTTTTTGCACCGTAGCTGGTACAGGCGTGTTGTCAGGCTGCTGCGCTTCTTTGGCATAGGCGCGCCAACCGCCAATTTGACCAACTTTGTCGTTAGCGGCTTTCCAAGATGTGATTTTTCCGTCTACAAAGGGCTGGTAGTCTGCAATTGGCGATGTGTAGCTAACGGTAGTTTGTGCCGTCGCCAAACCAGAAAGGACATAGCTAACAGCGGCAATTGGTATTAAAAATAGTGTTTTCAAACGATTTCTCCAAGAAATTTTGATGTTTGGGTAAGACTTAAGACTAGTAATCAGACAAGTAATAAAGCAAGTTAAAACTAGCCAAATATGACTAAACCCAATGCTCCATGCTAAACCTGACTAACAAAAGTCAAAGTACAGACAGAGTTTGGGCTGGGAGACTACAGAATCGGTGGTTTTTGGCCGAGCGCAATGTTTGCGCTGGCAAACTGGCTGCTAAAAGCCAGTGATTGCGCGAGTTGCACTGGCAATATACTGTTTATTTCAACAGTTCTTACCAAGCCTGTAGCATGACAAGCTTGGCAATGAGTACAAGATTGTTTTGACTTAGACTCCGAATTATCTTTCTTCATACCTGCATGCATATCGCAATCAGATTTGATGATTGTTGATGATAATTCGGCTACAGCCAGCGTATTACTTGCCTTCGCAGCTACTATAGTAATAGCAGCCATTTCTGTCGCCATGGCTTCACCCATCCATCCGCGCAGAGGCAACAGAACGATCATAAGGATGAAAATAAAACGACGCATAGACCTATGATAGATCAAGACTGAGAAAGTTCAAACTTGGCATGCTTGATAACAGACCAACCGCCCCAAATGGCCAAACCTGCCATGCCCACCGCAACCGCTAAGTCAGGCCAAGCTGAACCCGTACCAAACACGCCCAGCGCAGCCAGCATGACCGCAATGTTACCAAATGCATCGTTGCGAGAGCACAGCCAAACACTGCGCATATTGGCATCACCCGTACGGTAGCGGTACAACATCAGCGCAACTGTGACATTGGCCACTAAGGCCAGTAAACCGATCAATCCCATGGTGTTGGCTTCGGGCACAGTGCCCGCCTGGGCGACCCAGATCGCTCGTCCAAATACAAAAAATCCAAAAGCCATCATGCAAGCACCTTTGAGCAAAGCCGCCTTAGAGCGCCAAGCCATCGCCATGGTAAGCACAGCTAATGAAACGCCGTAGTTGGCAGCATCACCCAAAAAATCAATTGCATCAGCAAGCAACGAGACTGAGCCAGAGCGAAAACCTGCGCTGAGCTCGACTGCAAACATTGCCGCATTCACGACAAGTGCAAACCACAAAATCTTGCGGTATTTAGGATCCTGAGCAGCTTCTGGGCTACCTTGGTCGTGACTGTGGTCGTGTTGAATTGACATGTCAATGCAACTTCAAACTGTGCCGAACACTTGCTGCACCCGCTGCAGCATTTCATCCGCTTCCATATAGCCGTTCGCCACCATTTGCGCTTCGCCGTTCACGACTGCTATCAATGCCGGAAAACCGCGTATCCCCCATTGCTGTGCCATGGCAAAGTCGTTTCGCGTCTGCGTTTTGATGCTGTCGCTTTCAAATGCTGCTAAAAATGCTTCTCTTGTAAAGCCCACATCGCCGATGGTTTTTGAA
The DNA here is from genome assembly GCA_031390045.1 of Polaromonas sp. Lineage (GTDB taxonomy): Bacteria > Pseudomonadota > Gammaproteobacteria > Burkholderiales > Burkholderiaceae_C > Aalborgiella. Next base: position 34,176 of record JANMTB010000145.1, on the reverse strand, counting down.
TCAACTAATCCCTGCCAAACATCTGCCAAAACCGAAACCTGGGTGATGTCGCGTCCCATCGCGTAAAAAGCATGTTGAATGGTGTGATACATCTCCAGTGTGTGTTCGGCAGCAAAGGTGCGGATGGTGACCACGGCGCGGCAAGCTGGCTCAGTATCGTAAATATAACCTTCGCGGATAAACTGCCCTTTGCCAAAAGGCTTACCTGAGCGTTTGGTCACTTCTTCCCAGTGATGGTGCAATGTCGATTTCAGCGTATCGGGCATAACTTCTTTGTTGTAAGCACGCAGCCCACCAAGGACGATGGCAAGTGGCACGCCAGGAAGTTTTTCTAATAGTTGATGTAAGGGCACACCAAAGCCGTAACACCAAGAACACATGGGGTCGCCCACATAGACGAGAGAATTTTCAGTCATTGTCATATCAATATTTTTGCTAAAAATGCAAATGTTTAATCTAATTTGGCGCCAGAGGTTGCCACCGCTTTCGCCCATAGCGGTGTTTGCAAGGCTATAAACTGTCCAAACTCGTCGCTGCCCATAAACGCAGGGTCAGCGCCTTGCGTCACCATGCGGCTGCGTACGTCTGGGTTGTTCATGATTTGTTTGAAGGCATCGCTTAGCTTAGCAACCACGTCTTTAGGCGTTCCTGCAGGTGCTAAAAAACCATAAAATCCGACTACTTCAAAACCTTTGATACCCGACTCGATCACGGTTGGGATATCGGGCAGCGCAGGGTTGCGTTCTTTGCTGGTTACCGCCAAAGCACGCACTTTGCCCTGCTTGTGATAGTTAGCTGCTTGCGGAATAGATTCCGCCATGAACTGTACCTGCCCACCCATTAAATCGGTAAAAGCTGGTGCGCTGCCACGGTAGGGAATGTGCACCATGAAAAGACCAGTCGCCGTTTTGAACATTTCAGGCACGATGTGCGAAATACCACCATTGCCCGCCGAGCCATAGTTTATTTTGCCCGGGTTTTTACGTGCGTAACTGATGAATTCAGGCAGAGTTTTGGCAGGAACGGCATTGTTGACCAGCAATGCTAGGGGTTGTTGCGCCGTACGTGCAATGGGCACAAAATCTCGCACTGTGTTGTAAGGCAGTCTGCTGTAAAGCGCACCATTAATAACGCTAACACCCGTATTTGCCAACATCAAGGTGTATCCATCTGCAGGTGATTTAGCCACGCTCTCTGCGCCAACACTGCCGCCAGCGCCGGGTTTGTAGTCCACGATGACGGGTTGACCTAAAATAGTCTGAAGCTTGTCAGTCAAAAGTCGCGCATGTTGATCAAGGGGTCCGCCAGCTGGAAAACCAATCACTATTTTTATGGGTTTTTCAGGGTAAGTCGTCGCACTATATGCCTGAAATGCTATGGATAACATAGCTAAAAAAGAGATTATGTTCTTTGAAACTACCATGTTTCTTTCTTTCATCTAGTGGGTTCAGTTGCGACGAGTAAATTGCTTTGGCGTAAACGTGTGGGACTCAGCGTACCAGCAGAGTCTAATATTGGGTAAGCAATAGAGCAAATGTGCGAATTGATGCGTTTGAGATCACTGATCAAATCTAAATGCAAACTGCTGGTTTCAATGCTCAAGGTGCTGTTGTCGCTTAAACGGTCTAAATGCGTGACAGCGTAAACGCGTTCAAGATCCCTAAAGCGTGCTTTTTCTTCGAGAAGACGCTGTGCATCACGCACATCTCCATTCAAGAAAACACTCATGCTCAGCCGCAAATTGTCGACCAAGCGCGCATGCAATTCACAAATTTCAGCCATACCAGCATCAGAAAAATTGCGTCCTCGTTTGATTTTTTTGTCCTCTACATCAAGCAAAACACGCTCGATAATGTCGCCAATCTGCTCCATGTTGATCGTGAAACTGATGATATCCGTCCATCTGCGGCTTTCATTTTCGGCCAAGGCCTCACGTGATATTTTGGTGAGGTAGTACTTGATGGCTGAATACAGCTCGTCAACAGTGTCATCTAAACTGCGCAAGTTCTCTGCCAATTCCATGTCGTTTTTTTTAATCACGGTGAGCGTACCGCGCAGCATGGTTTCAACCACATCGGCTTGGTGCAAAGCCTCTCGCGCAGCGCATGAAATAGCCAACGATGGGGTTGATAAAGCTGAGGGATCTAAATGCCGAGGACGAGACATAGCGTTGTCTATATTCGGCGGGAGCAGCTTTTCTATCCTACGAGACATCACGCCCGTAAAGCCAATGAATACCAGCGCCACTACGGTGTTGAAAGCCAAGTGAAAAACAACCACCTGCGTCGCTGCGCCGGTGATGATGCCACTGCTGTATTTCAGCCAAACGCTAATAAATGGTGCAGCAAACAAAATACCTAAAGCTTTGAAAAACAAATTGCCCAAAGGCACTTGGCGTATCGTCACGGCAGAGTTGATGGTCGTCAGCACAGCTAATAACCCACTGCCTAAATTGGCACCCAGTACCAGACCGAGTGCGACGTCCATAGGGATAACTTGTGAAGCTGCAAGCGTAGCGACTAACAAGACAGTCGCTAAACTTGAGTAAGCTAAACAGGCGATCACGGCACCTACAAGTATTTCAAGGAGTAAATCACTGCTAAGTGATTTCAAAGCTAGTTGCACAACTTCTGATTGCGTTAACACGCGAGTTGACGCACTGATCAAACTCAGAGCTAATAGCATCAAGCCCAGCCCAATCAATATCCGACCCACACGTCCAACAGTGGTGTTTTGTCTAGCAATAAACAACAAAACACCTATGAAAATAAGTAGTGGTGATAACCAGCCCAAATCAAAGTGGAAGACCACCGCCATCAAACTGGTGCCTACATCTGCACCCAGCATCACAGCAAGTGCTGCAGTTAGCGTCACCAAACCTTGTCCCACAAACGCAGAGACAATGAGTGCAGTCGCCGTGCTGGACTGCACCACTGCGGTTACGCCCAAACCAGCCAATGCTGCAGTAGCACGGTTACCCGTTGCCTGAGCCAAGATTTGCCTAAGATTTGCACCAAACACGCGCAATATGCCTGTGCGAACCAGATGTGTTCCCCAAACTAATAGTGCAATGGCAGCTAATAAATTTAATAATTGTTTCATCTAACTCCAAACCTAGTCATCATCATAACGGGTCGCTGAAGTGACGACATATTGAAAAATATTAAGTTTTTGTGATGGATCTAGACTTTATTGCGTTTATGCTGTTACGAACAAAAAGCACTATGGAGACGATATGCTGACAAAAAATAAATTTTGGCCAAAACGCGTACCACGCAGCATCACGCCGCCGCAAACACCCCTGTGGGACAACTTGGCGATCAGCGCTAAGCGCTACCCAGACAAGGCTGCCTTGGTATTTTTCGGCAGTGTGATTACCTATGCCAAATTGCTACAAAAAGCAGAGCAATTAGCAGCCTATTTATGCCGGCTAGGTGTCAAAAAAGGCGACAGAGTTGTGCTGAACATGCAAAACTGCCCACAACTCATCATTGCGCATTGGGCGATATTGCGAGCCAATGCTGTCGTCGTTCCTGTGAATCCGATGAACCGCGCTGAGGAGCTCAAGCACTACATCACCGACCCTGATGCCAAAGTTGCCATCACAACGGGTGACTTGGCTGCGGAGTTAGCGTCTGCAAGCGATGCTTTAGAGCCCAGCCTGCGCTTAAATCACCTCATCGTGACGCAATTTACCGATGTTTTTGATGTGCCATTTCATGGACAAGTCGAAGGTGAAAACGCTCCGCCAGCCGCTTGGCGCGATTGGTTGCTAACCAAGCATGCCTTGCCCGCATTGAACGGTGGCGCTATGCATGACTGGAATGTAGCTGTTCAGTGCCAAGACAAACCTCCCGAGTTGACTGTCAAACCCGCAGACTTAGCCATCTTGCCCTACACCAGCGGCACGACAGGCTTACCCAAAGGCTGCATGCACACGCAAGCCAGCATCATGCACAACGCGGTTGCTAGCAATTTGTGGGGCAACGGTTCGGCAGAAACCGTAGGCTTGGTCGTTGTGCCAATGTTTCACATCACGGGCATGGTCAGCGTGATGCACAGCAGCATTTACAGCGGCGCGACCATGGTGCTGATGCCGCGCTGGGACAGAGATTTAGCTGGACGATTGATTTCTCGCTACCAAGTGACGCATTGGACAAACATCCCCACCATGGTGATTGATTTGATGGGTAGCCCCAATTTTGAGAAGTTTGATTTGACCAGTTTGGTCAACATTGGCGGCGGCGGCGCAGCCATGCCACAAGCCGTTGCGCAGCGCTTGTTCGACCAATTTGGCTTGCGCTATGTGGAAGGCTATGGTTTGACAGAAACCGCCGCACCCTCACACACCAATCCGCCCGATGCGCCTAAACAGCAATGTTTGGGCATTCCCATCATCGGGGTAGATGCACGTGTCATCGACCCAGACACGCTGGCTGAAATGCCGCAGGGCGAGGCGGGCGAAATCATCATGCATGGCCCACAAATATTTTCAGGCTACTGGAAACGGCCAGATGCAACAAAAGCCGCTTTTATTGACAAAGACGGTAAAAGCTTTTTCCGCTCTGGCGATTTGGGTCGTATCGACGAAGATGGCTATTTCTTCATCACCGATAGACTCAAACGCATGATCAACGCTAGCGGCTTCAAAGTCTGGCCGGCAGAGGTAGAAGCTTTGATGTTCCGCCACCCTGCCATTCAAGAGGCTTGCATCATTAGCACGCAAGATACCTATCGCGGTGAATCCGTCAAGGCAGTCGTCGTTTTACGTGGCACACATAAAACAACGACCGAACAAGAAATCATCGACTGGTGCAGAGGCAACATGGCCGTGTATAAAATGCCGCGCACGGTTCAATTCGTCGATGCATTGCCTAAAAGCGGCAGTGGCAAAGTGATGTGGCGGCTGTTGCAGGATGCCGAAAAGGTTACTTAACTCTGAAAAGCAAAATCTACCTCAGGCGCTAAGCCGCTGATGATGCGGGCTATCGATTTGCCCGAACCGCAAGCATGCGTCCAACCCAACGTGCCGTGCCCCGTGTTGAGGTAAAAATTACTGAGTTTTGTTTTGCCGATCAACGGTACATTTGAAGGCGTGGCTGGTCGTAAACCTGTCCAAAATTGCGCTTGATCTGCATCGCCCACACCTGGGAAGAGTTGTTCCACGCGTTTGACAATCGCCTCACAGCGTACGCGGTTCAAATACCTGTCATAGCCATTGAGTTCCGCCGTTCCCGCGATGCGTATTCTGTCGCCCGCAGGCGTGGTATAGCGCGAAAAAACCAATTTGTACTCATCGTCAGTCAAAGACACTTGATAGGCTTTGGCAGCATCGACGACTGGCATGGTGACTGAGTAGCCTTTGGCCGGGTAAATGGGTAGGTTGATGCCCAACGGTGCGGCATAAATGGGGCTCATAGAGCCCATCGCCATCACATAGGCATCAGCGCGAACGCGTTGAAACCGACCTTCGCTGTCAGTCGCTTCGACATGGTCAATCGCGCCGCCTGCTTCACGCAGCGCGGTAACTGTGTGGCTCATCAAAAACTTGACGCCAGCGTTTTGGCACAACTTCACCAGTTCACGCGCAAATAAATTAGCATCGCCAGATTCGTCTTCCGCAGTATAGGTTGCACCGGCTAACTGGGGGCGAATGTGTTGCAGGGCAGGCTCAAGGCGAACTGCCTCGTCTGCAGAGATGACTTGCCGCTCACAACCCAAAGAACGCATGAGTTCAGCGGGTTTCAATGCACCGTCAAATTCTTTTTGCGTCGTATAAAAATGCAAAATCCCCTGTGTCCGCTGGGCGTAGCTCAAGCCCGTGTCGCGTCGCAGCGCTTGCAACATGTCGCGGCTATACGTGCCCAATCGCACAATTTGTTCAATGTTATGACGGGTACGCGCAGGGGTGCATTCACGCAAAAACTGCAACCCCCACAGCCATTGGCGCATGTCCGCGCGGATTCTAAATAACAAAGGGGCATCTTCTTTGCCCAACCACTGCAACACTTTGAGCGGTGCACTCGGATTCGCCCAAGGCTCAGCATGGCTCACTGATATTTGACCGCCGTTGGCAAAGCTGGTTTCCGCAGCGGGTGAAGCTTGCCGGTCTATGACGGTGACCTCATGACCCAACTGAGAAAGATAATAGGCAGAGCTGACGCCAAGCAAACCGCTACCGAGTACTAAAACACGCATTTTTTACCTTTTTATGGATGCAGCCGGCGATTTAATTGCCTAAGTAGCTATAAAAATAATAGCAAAAAACTATAGGAAAAAACAAACGTACGCATGCTGCTGCGCCGCTCCCCCTGTCCTTGGTACCTGAGAGATTCACAGAGAGCTAGTTCGCATTCTGTTTGCTCCTTCGGTGCAAGTCATGCGTTAACACTGATCAGTGATGACGCTACTTGGCTCTCCAGACGGCTTTTAAAAAGGTGCAGTACATCACCCAAAATTGACGTAGGTCAATTTTATGGATACCTGAGCGTTCATGGGAGTTTGCGCCTTCGGTGGCATAGTTAGACTATGCTCTCTCCTGCAAAATCAATTGTAGTATAAATTTAGACGTTGAAATAATAAATTAAAGGACTGAATATGTTTGAAACCGTTATAGCTGGCAGCTTGCCAAAACCCGCTTGGTTGTCTGAAACACAAAAACTCTGGCCACAGTGGAAATCTGAAGGTGCAGAACTGGCTCAAGCCAAAATAGATGCCACGCTGCTGTGGATCAAAGCGCAAGAAGATGCGGGCCTGGACATCATTGGCGACGGTGAGCAATCACGCCAACACTTCGTACACGGCTTTTTAGAGCAAGTAGAAGGCATTGATTTCGAGCACAAAGTGACCATGGGCATACGTAACAACCGCTACGACGCCCAAGTGCCACAAGTAGTGTCCGCACTCAAGCTCAAGGGGCGCGTGCATGAAGTTGAAGCTGGAATTTTGCGTGCGCACACCAAGAAAAAAATCAAATTCACATTGCCTGGCCCAATGACGATTGTGGATACGGTTGCCGACAAGTTTTATGGTGACCGTGTGGTCATGGCTATGGCGTTTGCCGATTTGTTGAACCAAGAAGCACGCGCACTGCAAGCGCAAGGCGTGGACATCATTCAGTTCGATGAGCCAGCGTTTAACGTTTACATGCAAGACGCCGCAGACTGGGGTGTCGCAGCCGTCGAGCGTGCCGCTGCTGGCTTGACATGTACAACGGCAGTGCACATTTGCTATGGCTACGGTATCAAAGCCAATGACGATTGGAAGAAAACGCTGGGTGATGAGTGGAACCAGTACGAATTGGTACTACCCGTTTTGGCTAAAAGCAGCATCAAACAAGTCAGTTTAGAGAGCTACCAGTCGCACGTCCCCGCACATTTGATGGCTTTGCTAGAAGGCAAAGACGTGATGGTCGGCGTGATTGACGTTGCCAGTGACAAGATTGAAACCCCAGAGCAAATTGCCGACACCATTGGCCGCGCCCTGCAGTTTGTGCCAAAAAACAAGTTGTTCCCCTGCACCAATTGCGGCTTAGCGCCCATGAGCCGTGAAGTGGCTATCAAAAAGCTTGAGGCTTTGGCTCAAGGTGCTGCGTTGGCGCGAACACGTTTTGCTTGAGTTTGAGCTCTATAGATTAGGATTATTTTATGCATGAAGATCGAAAAGCGCGTTTATTAAACACGCTGCAGCGTGAAATCGACAGTGGTCGCTTGCCCGGTGCAGTGGTCATGTTGTCACGTCATGGCAAAGTGGAGTTGTTTGAAAGTTTGGGTCAACAAAATCCAAATGACGGTTCAACAATGGCGTTAGATTCGATCTTTCGCATTTACTCGATGACCAAGCCTATAGTCTCTGTCGCCATCATGATGCTGATGGAGCAGGGCAAGCTGTTGCTGAGCGACACTGTGGGCGAGTATTTGCCGGAATATGCGAAACAACAGCTTACTATTGAGGTTGGCGGCCAGGTGAGCTACGTCGCTGTCAAGCCAGCTACGGTGCAAGACCTGTTGCGTCATACGGCCGGTTTAACTTATGAATTTTTAGGCAATTCGGCAGCGCAAAAAGCCTACCGCGCTGCCAAAATTGGCATGGGATTTCGTGATGCCAGCAATACTGAATTTTCTAAACTTCTAGCAGCACAGCCATTGCAATATGAACCAAGCTCCATATGGGAATACAGTCGTGCGACGGATGTTTTGGGTGCCTTGGTTGAGGTTGTCAGTGGGCAAACATTGGGCCGTTTTCTAAATGAGCAAATTTTTAAGCCGCTAAAAATGTTGGAAACAGCCTTTAGCGTCGCTTCAGACAAACACCACCGCATCGCAGAACCTTTCGCCAAAGACCCTGATGGTGGCATACAACTGAAACTGATCAATATCCAAGACCCACCTAAGTTTGAATCAGGCGGTGGCGGTTTGGTTTCTACGGCGCATGATTACGCACGGTTTTTGCAGTTCATGCTCAACAAAGGTGAGTTAGACGGTGTTCGTTTGCTGAGCAGCCATACCGTCGACTACATGACCGCAGACCATTTGGGTAATTTACCCATCAGCCCTGCAAGTTCAATCACCTTGTTGCCGCCTGGTCATGGATTCGGATTGGGTTTTGCCGTGCGCAAAGAAACGGGCATCAGCACCGTGCCAGGATCAGCCGGTGTGTATTACTGGGGCGGCATTGCGGGAACGACGTTTTTTGTCGATCCAAAACTTGATATGTTTGCGATGATGTTGATTCAAGCGCCAAATCAGCGCGATTATTATCGTCCGCTGTTCAGAAACTTGGTTTACGCGGCACTAGAGCCTTAAAATTAGGTGGTTATGGATCTAGCCGGTGTACTTATTGATTAAGTAGCTATCATAAATATAGCTTAATAAAAACTACTCTTTCGCTACTTGCAGCACCAATTTACCAAAGTTACTGCCATTAAAAAGGTTGATTAAAGTCTCTGGGAAGGTGTCCAACCCAACGACCACATCTTCTTTGCTCTTCATGCGGCCATCTTTTAAATAGCCTGCCATTTCAGCAATTGCCAAGTGGTAGCGTGGCGCATAGTCAAACACCACAATGCCTTCCATACGGGCGCGGTTGACCAGCAGGCTGAGGTAGTTTTTTGGCCCTTGAATAGCCGTTGTGTTGTTGTACTGGCTTATCGCGCCGCAGATGATGATGCGTGCTTTCATGTTGATGCGAGTTAGCACGGTGTCCAGAATTTCGCCTCCGACATTGTCAAAATAAATGTCGACGCCTTTGGGGCAGTGTTCTTTGAGACCGTCTTTGACTGCGCTTGGTCCTGATTTGTAGTCGATGCAAGCATCAAAACCAAGCTCATTCACCACCCAGTCGCATTTCGCTTTGCCGCCTGCAATGCCGACAACTCGGCAGCCCTTGATTTTGGCCATTTGACCGACGGTTTGGCCTACCGCACCCGCTGCGCCAGATACAACAACAGTTTCACCCGCTTTGGGTTGCCCCACGTCCATCAAGCCAAAATAACCGGTCATGCCAGGCATGCCCAGAACATTGAGCCATTGGTTAACAGTACCGACGTCTAAGTCGATTTTGACAATACCACTTCGTTTGATTTGATCTGCTGGTACTTGCAAATATTCTTGTACGCCCAAGCCAGCGTTGACATAATCGCCCACTGCAAAGTCTTTATTTTTTGAAGCGATGACGCGACCCACACCACCAGCTCGCATGACTTCACCAATGCCGACAGGTGGAATGTAACTTTTACCTTCGTTCATCCAACCGCGCATGGCGGGATCGAGTGACAGCGATAAAGTTTTAACTACCACGCCGCCGTCTTGTGGCTCGGCGATGGCTTCCTGTGTGAAGCTCCAGCCTTCACGGGTGGGCAAGCCCACGGGACGTGCAGCTAGGCGGATTTGGTGGTTAACTGGGGTGTTAATCGTTGACATGGTGCAAATCTTTCAAAAGGAAAAAATTAGGTCATCTTACCTAACAACAAGTATTCCATCAATGCTTTTTGTGCATGAAGACGGTTCTCAGCTTCCTCCCAAACCACAGATTGTGGACCGTCAATGACTTCAGCTTCCACTTCTTCGCCACGGTGCGCTGGCAGGCAGTGCATGAACAGGGCTTCAGGTTTAGCGGCGCGCATCATGTCAGTATCTACACACCAATCAGCAAAGGCTTTTTTACGCGCTTCGTTTTCAGCCTCAAAGCCCATGCTGGTCCATACGTCAGTGGTGACCAAATCTGCCCCTTCACACGCTTGCATCGGGTCTTTGAAAACTTTATAGCTGTCTGTCGAGCGCAGTCCTGCAATGTCTTGGTCTACTCCGTAACCACTTGGGGTGCTGATGTGAACTTTGAAGCCTAAAATCTCGCTAGCTTGTAGCCATGTGTTGGCCATGTTGTTGCCATCGCCCACCCAGGCTACAGTTTTACCTAAAATTGAGCCACGGTGTTCAATGTAAGTAAAAATATCAGCCAAGATTTGGCAGGGATGAAATTCGTTGGTCAAGCCGTTGATCACGGGAACGCGTGAATGCGCTGCAAAGCTATCAATTTTGGTTTGCTCAAAAGTGCGAATCATCACCAAATCAACCATGCGGCTGATCACTTTGGCGCTGTCCTCAATCGGCTCGGCACGACCCAGTTGGCTGCCATCGGTTGTCAAATGCACTACTGAGCCGCCCAGTTGGTACATGCCTGCTTCAAAGCTCACACGGGTGCGGGTCGAGGCTTTTTCAAATATCATAGCCAGAGTACGATCAGCTAGGGGCTGGTGCTTTTCGTAAGCTTTGAATTTTTTCTTGATCAGCGCTGCACGCTCAAAAATGTACGCGTACTCAGCCGCCGTCAAGTCGCTGAATTGCAGGTAATGTTTGATAGCTTTGGTGCTTATTGGCGTATTTGTACTCATGCTTTTTCAGTCAACATTTGAATCACCAGTGGTATCAAGATGGAGACAATCTCATCAATCTCAGCCGCTGTGATGATGAGCGGCGGCACCATTCGAATGACGCTGTCTGCTGTCACACTGATGAGCAAGCCTTTTTCAGCGCAATGTCCAGTCAACTCGCTGCAGGGTTTGTTAAGCTCCATGCCTATCATCAAACCTTGTCCCCGAATTTCTTTCAAACCTGCTTTGCCGACTTGGCTGTCATTCATGGCTTTGGTTAAAGCGGCTTTGAAATAATCGCCCATCTTGGCTGCATGCGCTAGCAAGCCATCTTCTTCCATGATGCGAATGGTTTCAATGCCCGCCCGCATTGCCAGTGGGTTACCGCCAAATGTTGTGCCGTGGTTGCCGGGTTGGAAGATGTTGGCTGCTTTGGGGCCAGCAACGACTGCGCCAATCGGCACACCACTGCCCAAACCTTTAGCCAAAGGCATCACGTCCGGCACGATACCTGCCCACTGGTGAGCAAACCATTTGCCGGTGCGACCCATACCGCATTGCACTTCGTCAATCATCAAGAGCCAATCGTTGTCATCGCACAATTTACGTACTTGCTGCAAATACTCAACCCGCATCGGGTTGACACCACCTTCGCCTTGAATGGTTTCAAAAAACACCGCGGTGACATTTTTATTGCCAGCAGTTGCTTTTTTAAGCGCTTCAATGTCGTTTTGCGGCACGCGAATGAAGCCTTCAACCAGTGGGCCAAAGCCAGCTTGCACTTTCGGGTTGCCCGTCGCACTCAGTGTGGCGATACTGCGACCGTGAAAAGCTTTTTCATAAACGACGATTTCGGGGCGGTCAATGCCTTTGTCATGACCATACTTGCGAGCCAGCTTCAGAGCAGCTTCGTTGGCTTCTAAACCTGTGCAGCAGAAAAATACATTGGTCATACCAGACAGTTCAACCAATTTGGCGGCTAATTTCTCCTGACCCGGCACATGGTAATAGTTGCAACTGTGGATGATTTTGCTCAGTTGGTCTTGCAAGGCCGGTACCAATTTGGGGTGGTTGTGGCCTAAGGTATTGACCGCAATGCCGCCCAAAGCATCAATATAGCTTTTGCCGTTGATATCCCACACGCGGCAGCCTTGACCATGCGATAAGGCTATGGGCACGCGGCCATAGGTGTTCATCACATGAGGGGAGGTGGCTTCGATGAATGCGGACATAGTATTACTCCAAAAAGACGAGGTGCTATTTAATAGTTGTGGTTTGATTTTAGTAGCAAGATTTCAGTCGGTTCATGCAAGTTTTGAATGGGGATGCATTGCTTGGCGCATCAATACTTGAGACTTCATCTAAATCCAGTTTAAGTCTTATATAAGATAGAATACTTGTGCAGTGCAGCAAAACCTGTTTCGCCGTTACATAAACCCTGAAATCCCTAGGGTGAATGACAGTATCAACCTCGCAGTCTCGCTACATGACGACTTACACGGCTAAAGAATTTTTCATACAAGGCATCACCCAGGATGGCAAAGTATTTCGCCCCTCTGATTGGGCCGAACGCTTGGCCGGAGTGATGAGCCAATTTCGCCCCGGTGGCCCCAAGCCTGGTAGCCATTTGAGCTATTCGCCATGGTGTTTACCAACTAATTTAGGCGATATCAAGTGCGTGATCGTTAACCGAGACATCCGCGATGCAGAACCGATGGCATGGGATTTTGTGATAAATTTTGCCAAAGACAACAACTTGGTCATGACCGAAGCCTGCAAACAGCCTTAAATTTGTAGAATGACCCTAAAAAAGCACGATCGTACTATTTTTGGTAAAAATGTTGGATAATATTAATTAGAATAGCTGAAAATGATTGACGTTTACGTAAAGGTAATGCTGAACGTAAAAATAGGCGTCAATCAAAACGAATTCAATCTTAGGAGTAGCTCAAAATGAAAGTCTTGGTCGCAGTCAAACGTGTTGTTGATTACAACGTCAAAGTTCGCGTCAAATCGGACAACACCGGCGTCGACATCGCCAACGTCAAAATGAGTATGAATCCGTTTGACGAAATCGCCGTTGAAGAAGCCGTTCGCTTGAAAGAAAAAGGCGTCGTAACTGAGATCATCGCCGTATCTTGTGGCGTCACACAATGCTCAGAGACCCTGCGCACAGCAATGGCGATTGGTGCTGACCGCGCTATTTTGGTGGAAACGAGTGAAGAATTGCAGCCACTCGCCGTTGCAAAATTGCTCAAAGCCTTGGTCGACAAAGAGCAGCCAGGCCTCATCATCTTGGGTAAACAGGCGATTGACGACGATTGCAACCAAACCGGCCAAATGCTGGCTGCCTTGGGTGATATGCCACAAGCCACGTTTGCATCTAAAGTTGAAATCGTAGACGGCAAAGCTGTTGTATCACGCGAAGTTGACGGCGGCATGGAAACCCTGTCTATCAGCATGCCAGCAGTCATCACGACTGATTTGCGTTTGAACGAGCCGCGCTACGTGACCTTGCCAAACATCATGAAGGCCAAGAAAAAGCAACTTGATATCTTCAAACCTGAAGACTTGGGAGTTGACGTCAGCCCTCGCTTGAAGACCCTCAAAGTGTCCGAGCCACCAAAACGCAGCGCGGGTATCAAAGTGCCCGATGTGGCCACACTCGTCGCTAAATTGAAAACTGAAGCCAAAGTGCTCTAAGCCATTGCGCTGAATCTCCTTCCGAATCCCTTAAGGAATCAACATCATGTCATCATTAGTAATCGCCGAACACGACAACTCTAGCATCAAGCCTGCCACTCTTAACACCGTTACTGCTGCATTGCAGTGTGGTGGTGATGTGCACGTACTGGTCGCTGGCTCTAACGCAGCCGCTGCCGCTGCAGCCGCCGCACAAATCGCTGGCGTCACCAAAGTATTGCACGCAGACGACGCTGGCTTAGCACATGGCTTGGCAGAAAACGTCGCTGCCCAAGTGTTAGCGGTCGCTTCCAACTACTCTCACATCTTGTTTCCCGCAACGGCCAGCGGCAAAAACGTCGCGCCTCGCGTGGCTGCCAAATTGGACGTGGGTCAAATCTCTGACATCACCAAAGTTGACAGTCCTGACACATTTGAGCGCCCGATTTATGCAGGTAATGCGATTGCAACCGTGCAAAGCTTGGATGCTACTAAAGTATTAACCGTTAGAACTACTGGATTCGACCCAGCCGGCGTAAATAATGCCTCAGTAGCTATTGAAACTGTAGCAATTCAAGCTCCAAGTGCTCAATCTACATTCATGGGCAGCGAGATTGCGAAGAACGACAGACCTGAGCTAACAGCAGCCAAAATCATCGTCAGCGGTGGCCGTGCTTTGGGTAGTGCAGAGAAATTCAACGAAGTGATGACCCCACTGGCAGACAAGCTGGGTGCAGCCATGGGCGCATCACGAGCTGCCGTTGATGCAGGTTATGCACCCAACGATTGGCAAGTTGGCCAAACGGGCAAAATTGTTGCCCCACAGCTGTATGTGGCTTGCGGCATCAGCGGCGCGATTCAGCATTTGGCGGGCATGAAAGACTCCAAAGTCATCGTCGCCATCAACAAAGACGAAGAGGCGCCGATTTTCTCGGTGGCTGACTACGGTCTGGTGGCAGATTTGTTTACCGCCGTGCCTGAGTTGGTTGCGGCTCTGTAAATTGTTTTAAATTATTTAAACTAGGTAAGCTCTCATGACGTACCGCGCCCCTGTGAAAGACATGCTGTTCAACATGCAGCATTTGGCAAATATTGAGCAAGTGGCGCAGTTGCCAGGTTTTGAGGATGCCGGTTTTGACACCGCGCAAGCCGTGTTGGAAGAATGCGCCAAATTCAGCGAAGGCGTGCTCAGCCCGTTGAATTGGGAAGGTGATAAAAACCCTTCCAGCTGGAAAAATGGTGTCGTCACCGCCACTCCGGGTTTCAAAGAGGCCTTCAAGCAATTTACCGACGGTGGCTGGCAAGGACTGCAGCATCCGCAAGCTTTTGGCGGTCAAGGTTTGCCGAAAACGATTGGCTCTGCTTGCGGCGAAATGCTGAACAGCGCGAACATGAGTTTTGCCCTTTGCCCTTTACTCAGCGACGGCGCGATTGAAGCTTTACTGACTGCAGGTTCGGACGATTTAAAAGCGATTTACTTAGAAAACTTGGTCAGCGGCAAATGGACAGGCACCATGAACCTGACCGAGCCACAAGCGGGTAGCGATTTAGCCGCTGTGCGCACACGAGCAGAGCCTCAGGCCGACGGTAGCTACAAAGTATTTGGTACGAAAATCTACATCACCTGGGGTGAGCACGACATGGCCGAAAACATCGTCCATTTGGTGCTGGCTCGTGTGGTCGGTGCGCCTGAAGGCGTCAAAGGCATCAGCTTATTTGTGGTGCCGAAATTTATGGTCAACAAAGATGGCTCAGTAGGCACACGTAATGACGTGCACTGCGTCAGCATCGAGCACAAAATGGGCATCAAAGCCAGCCCGACGGCGGTTTTGCAGTATGGCGATAACGGCGGAGCGATTGGCTATTTAGTTGGTCAAGAAAACCGTGGCTTGGAATATATGTTCATCATGATGAACGCCGCACGTTTCGGCGTCGGCGTCCAAGGCATCGCGATTGCCGAGCGCGCTTACCAAAAAGCCGTGCAATTCGCCAAAGACCGTGTGCAAAGCCGCCCAGTTGATGGCTCTATTGCCGCCAGCGCCCCCATCATTCACCACCCAGACGTCAAGCGCATGCTTATGACCATGCGTGCCTACACCGAAGGCTGCCGCGCCATGGCGATCAGCTCAGCCGCCGCCTACGATGCATCACACCACCACCCAGATGCAGACGTGCGCAAACAAAACGCTGCGTTTTACGAATTCATGGTGCCGCTCATCAAAGGTTACAGTACCGAAATGAGCTTGGAAGTTGCCAGCCTGGGCGTGCAAGTGCACGGTGGCATGGGCTTTATCGAAGAAACCGGCGCAGCGCAGTATTACCGTGATGCGAAGATTTTGACGATTTACGAAGGCACAACCGCCATTCAAGCGAATGACTTGGTAGGCCGCAAAACCGCCCGTGACGGCGGTCAAACTGCCAAAGGTATCGCTGCTCAAATTGAAGTAACAGAAGCAGAATTGGCTCAAAGCGGCAGTACAGCAGCAAAAGCGGTATTGAAACACCTCACTGCAGCGCGTTTGGCGTTCATCGATGTGGTGAACTTCGTCGCTGGAAATACCAAGGCTTCGCCCAATGCGGTGTTTTCAGGCAGCGTTCCTTACCTCATGCTCGCTGGTAACTTGATGGCTGGTTGGCAATTAGGTCGCAGTCTGCTGGTTGCAGAAGCTCAACTTACTGCTGGCGGCGAAGACGCCGCTTTCATGAATGCCAAAATCATCACTGCTCAGTTTTACGCTGAGCACCTGTTGTGCAGAGTACCAAGTATGCGCGGAAGTATTGTGGATGGCGCAACGTCTGTGACAGCGATGGCTTTAGAGTCGTTCTAAAATCATTTGTTGCTCTAAAATCATTCATTATTTACCATAAAACGCTATAAATATAATAGCTGTTTAGGTAATAAATACGCCGGCTAGAGGCGCATTTAAGTGTGAAAAGTGCGTTTCATTGAAGTTGTTACTATTATTTGGAGATATTCATGTCAAAACTGCCCCCGATTCTGCAAAACCTGCCATTCCCCGTCATCGCTAGTCCGTTGTTCATCATCAGCAACCCCAAGTCGGTGATTGCCCAGTGCATCGCCGGTGTTGTTGGCAGCATGCCAGCCTTGAACGCTCGCCCTGCAGCGCAGCTGGAAGACTGGTTGGCAGAAATCACCGAAGCTTTAGCCGCGCATGACAAAGCCAATCCGAACAACAAAGCCGCGCCTTTCGCCATCAACCAAATCGTCCATAAAAGTAATGACCGCTTAGAGCACGACATGCAGGTTTGCGAAAAATACAAAGTTCCTATCGTTATCACCAGCTTGGGTGCACGCGAAGACGTGAACGTCGCTGTCAAAGCTTGGGGCGGCATCACGCTGCATGACGTGATCAGCAACGTGTTTGCCCGCAAAGCCATTGAAAAAGGCGCAACCGGCCTGATTCCAGTCGCTGCAGGCGCAGGCGGCCACGCTAGCGTGAAAAGCCCGTTTGCCATGATTCAAGAAATCCGTCAATGGTTTGACGGCCCGGTCGTCTTGTCCGGCTCTATCGCCACCGGCGGTGCAGTGCTTGCCGCACAAGCTATGGGCGCAGATTTGGCCTACATCGGCAGCGCCTTTATCGCTACCCACGAAGCTCGCGCGGTCGACGGCTACAAAGAAATGATCACCCAAAGCAATTCAGACGACATTGTTTACAGTAACTTCTACACTGGCATTCACGGCAATTACTTGAAGGGAAGCATCCGCAACTCTGGCATGGATCCTGATAACTTGCCCGAAAGTGACCCTAGCAAGATGAACTTTGGCGGTGGCGGTGAAGCCAAAGCCTGGAAAGACATTTGGGGATGTGGCCAAGGCATTGGCGCGATCAGCAAGGTGCAAAGCACCGATGATTATGTGGCGCAGCTGAAGCGTGAGTACGCTGAAGCCAAGGCAAAGCTTTGCTAATTTAAAAAAGCCAAAGCTCAAAAGCTCCGATTTAACCCCCGACGCACAGCATTGTGTTGCGGGGTTTTTCTTAGTTTGATATACTGTATAAATTAACAGTGTTTATTCGTTATTCTTCTATGCTCCGCACCCTTTTTGTCGACTTTAACGCTTACTTTGCCTCGGTTGAGCAGCAAATCAACCCTGCTTTGCGCGGGCGGCCAGTGGGCGTGGTGCCGGTGATGGCGGCTACCTCTTGCTGTATTGCAGCGAGTTATGAGGCGAAGGCTTTTGGGATCAAAACTGGGACTAGCGTGGCAGATGCGAAGAAGCTCTGTCCCGAAATCACACTGGTAGTGGGGCGGCACGAGGTGTATGTGGACTTTCACCAGCGAGCGGTGGCGGCGGTGGAGCGGATCGCGCCAGTGCGGCAGGTGATGAGCATTGACGAGATGGAGTGCGAGTTAACAGGGACTTGGCGCGGCCGTGAAAAAGCGGTCAGCATTGCCGAGCGCATCAAAAAAGAGCTGATCAACACGGTGGGCGTGTGCATGCGCAGCTCAATAGGGATTGCGCCCAACACCATGCTGGGCAAGTTGGCGTCTGATATGCAAAAGCCCAATGGGCTGACGGTATTGGAACAGGCGGATATTCCAGCCAAGCTGCTGCACCTGAAGCCCTCAGCCATCAGCGGCGTGGGGCCGCGCATGGTGCAGCGGCTGGAACGCGCCAAAATCATCACCATGGCTGACTTGTACGCCGCACCGCGCGACGTGCTGTACACGGTGTGGGGCGGCGTGGGCGGCACTGAGATGTATGACAAACTGCGTGGGCAGTGGTACGACCCGCGCGATGTGGTGACGCGTAGTTTAGGCCATTCCCACGTGCTGCCACCTGAGCTTCGCAATGCCGAAGGCGCGTGGAACGTGTTGAATCGGCTCACCCAAAAAGCGGCGATGCGGCTGCGCAAGCAGGGGTTTTACGCGACAGGGATGAGCGTGTTCGTGAAAGGCAAGCGACTTGGTGATGTGAAATCTGGCAGCCAGCGCGACACTACGTTTTGCGAAACGCAAGACACAGCCTTCTTTTTGCATGTGTTGGCCAAGCTGTGGACCAAGCCTGCGGGGCAGGGTTTGATCTTGCAGCCTCAGCCATTGGCTGTGGGGTTGACATTTTTTGGCCTAGTACCCGCAGCACAGCATACGCCGACGCTGTTTGAGGCGAAGTTTGAGTCAAATCTTATGCCGCCACCTCTGAGTGCGCTGGCCAGTCCACCGCTTGCGCCTTTGGGCGACCGCGGTCGTTTGTCTGCCACAGTCGACAAAATCAACCGTTTGTACGGCAAAAACGCCTTGTATTTCGCCAGCGCACATGGGGCGCTGGACAACGCACCGATGCGGATTGCGTTCACGCGGATTCCGGACATTGAGACAGAGCGATGAGGCTGGAAATGAGAACGCAATTTCAGAGCGTTTGAGGCATTCATCATCGCAACGCTGATCTATTTGGCGCTGTCTATGGCGGTGCGTAAGCTGCTCAACTGGCTAGGGCCACGATTCCTGTGGGGGCGCTAATAAGCGTCTAGCCGCTAAGCGCAAAAAACACACACATGGTTGAATTTTCAATTTGGGATATTTTTCGTAATTTGCTAATCGCGGGTCGCTGGACTGTCGCTTTGTCACTGGTTGCGTTTTTAGGTGGCGGTTTGGTGGGCTTGGCATTGTTGGTGCTGCGTCTGTCTAAATTGCCAATGGCAGATAAATTTGTTGGCGGCTATGTGCAGCTTTTCCAAGGCACACCCTTGTTGATGCAGCTTTTTTTATCGTACTTTGGTATTGCGCTGTTTGGCATCAACACCTCTGCTTGGGTGGCAGCTGCTGTGGCGTTGACGCTGTATACCAGCGCATTTTTGACCGAAATTTGGCGTGGCTGTGTCAACGCTATACCCAAGGGGCAATGGGAAGCGGCAGAGAGTTTGGCGCTCAATTTTGGCGAACAACTGCGTTATGTGGTGTTGCCACAAGCGGTCAATATTGCGATTCCACCCACAGTGGGTTTTCTGGTGCAAGTCATTAAAGGCACGGCTTTGGCGTCGGTCATTGGTTTTATAGAGTTGACCAAAGCGGGCACCATGATTACCAACGCCACCTTCAAGCCGTTTTTGGTTTACAGCTGTTTGGTGTTGAT
This sequence comes from Polaromonas sp., assembly GCA_031390045.1. Lineage (GTDB taxonomy): Bacteria > Pseudomonadota > Gammaproteobacteria > Burkholderiales > Burkholderiaceae_C > Aalborgiella. The sequence goes on along the minus strand of JANMTB010000145.1, from coordinate 14,527 downwards.
GTATTTTGCGCTGTGTTTCCCTGTGTCGATGTATGCGCGCAGGCTTGAGAGGAAGTTAAATCGTGGCTAAACATATCACTGACGATTCAAAAAATTTAATTGAAATTAGCCAACTGCGTAAAAGCTTTGGCGCAAACGAGGTGCTCAAAGGCATTGATTTGCAAGTGCAACAGGGCGAGGCGCAAGCACGAAAACTACTTGAACGTGTGGGACTGGCAGAAAAATACGATGCGTATCCCGATGAACTGTCAGGCGGACAGCAACAGCGCGTCGCCATTGCCCGTGTACTGGCTATGGAGCCTGCTGTACTGCTCTGCGATGAAATCACGTCTGCGTTAGACCCAGAGTTAGTCGGTGAAGTGCTGCGAGTCGTGGAGACTTTGGCGAACGAGGGCATGACGCTTTTGATGGTGACGCACGAAATGAGCTTTGCCCGCAAGGTGAGCGACCGCGTCATCTTCATGCACCAAGGTTGCGTACATGAAATGGGATTGCCGCAAGAATTGTTTGCGAACCCTAAAACGCCAGAGTTGCAGCAGTTTTTAGCGTCGATTAACGATTGAAGGTTTAAGCGTCTTGCGCTAGTCCGATTAGCAAGGCTGAGAAAGCTTCAATCGCCAGTTGCATATCGTCACTGGTCGTTGATTCCAGCGGGTTGTGGCTGATGCCTGAGTTTTCGCCCCGCACAAACAGCATCGCTTGCGGCATCACTTCATGGAGCTTCATCGCGTCATGCCCCGCGCCGCTTGGCATGTGGTGTAGTGGCACGCCCAAGCTATAGACAGCTTTCTCCCAGCGCTGTTGCCAAGCACGTGCGCTGGGCGCAGCGGCTGCTCGCATGGTTTCTTCTATGGTGTAGCGCACTTGGCGGCGATCGCAAATGGCTTTCAACTGGTTCAAGATGCCGTTGACCATGGCATCACGCTGCGCGTTGGTCGGTGCACGCATATCCAGGGTGAATTGACAACGTCCAGGCACCACATTGGTCGAACCATTGGGCACTAGAAGTTGCCCTACGGTAGCAACTGAGTCGCCGTCTTGCGCGGCACGCTGTTCTGCATACAAGATCAACTCGGCGACAGCCGCTGCGGCATCGGAGCGCCTGTTCATCGGCGTCGTCCCCGCGTGACAAGCCGTGCCAATCACTTCACAGGCATAGCGCATACTACCGTTGATGGAGGTGACGATGCCAAGAGGAATATTTAGCTCAGTGAGCACAGGGCCTTGCTCGATGTGCACTTCTACAAAACCCAAATAATCATCTGCATGTCGTTTGAGTTTTGGAATATCTGCAGTATTCAAACCCGCAATTTTCATGGCTTCGCGCATGGAGACGCCATCCGAATCAAGCTGATCAAGCCATGTCTGATTAAACTCACCAATCAGCGCACTTGACCCTAAAAACGTTGCTTTGTAACGCTGACCTTCTTCTTCCGCAAAACCAACCACTTCAATGTGAAAAGGCAATCGCTTGCCTTGGCGTTTTAATTCACGCACGCAAGCCATCGGTACAAAAATACCCAAGCGACCATCGTATTTGCCGCCGTTGCGCACAGTGTCATAGTGACTGCCAGTTAGCAGTGATTTTGCGTTAGTAGTAGTCGCGTGATAGCGTCCAACGACATTTCCCACAGCGTCAATGCTGACATCGTCAAAGCCGCAATCGTGCATCATTTGCGAAATATCTTTGGCACAGGCGCGGTGCGCATCGGTGAGATACGTGACCGTAAGCTGCTGCTTTTCGGCATACCCGACATCAGTGTGTTGGCTCAGTTGTTCTTGCCAATCCCAAACATCGTTACCCGAGCTGGGTATGACGTTGAATTTGTCATTGAGTCGAGTTTCGACAATGCGGTGTATTTGTCGCAAGCATTCTTGCAATTCGAATTCTGGATGATTGTGTAAACGACTCTTAAAGGTTGCCAATATTTGCGCTTTGCTAAGACCCGTTCCGCGTGCTCCGCGCACTGCCAAAATAAACGGGAAGCCAAATTTTTCTGCATACGATTTATTTAGTGTTGCAATCTTTTGCAACTCTACTGCTGTGCACTGCGTCAACCCAGCTTTGTTTTGCTCGTTGCTTGACTCGGTAGTGAGCGAGTTGCTCTGCATCGCTTTGCCTGCTAACTCTGGATGTGCACGAATCAAGTTGAGTTGTTCTTCTCGTTCAGCCGCCGCGAGTACTTGCGTCATGCAATATTTGAGCTGTGCAAGTGATTTAAAAGGCCGTTGGGCTACGGCACGTTCAGCTATCCAAGGCGAGTGTTCGTACAAACCTGCCAGCATCACTACCGCATCAGCAGATATTGCGGCGTTGAGTTTTTGTAAAGTCAAAGTCATGGTGCGTTGGTTCAAGTCAATGTCAAGTTGTTTTGTATGGATGCGTTTGTTTCCAATGCTGCGCAATGTCTAAACGTGTGCAAATCCACACGTTGTTGTGCGCCTGCACATAGTCCAAAAAATTTTGAAGTGATTTCATCCGTCCAGGACGTCCTAAAAGACGGCAATGCATACCGACGTTCATCATCTTTGGTGCGTTTAGACCATTCGGGTCGCCTTCTGTATACAACACATCAAAACTATCTTTCAGGTAGGTAAAAAAATCGTCACCTTGCGCAAACCCTTGCGCCGATGCAAAACGCATGTCGTTGGTGTCAAGTGTGTACGGCACAATGAGCTGAGGCACTACACCGCCATTGGTTTTTTGCACTTTCATCCAAAATGGTAAATCGTCACCATAGTAATCACTGTCGTACTCGAAGCCACCATAATCGGCAACTAGACGTCGTGTGTTTGGGCTGTCGCGTCCGGTGTACCAGCCCAGCGGTCGCTCGCCCGTCATTTGGCTGATGATGTCCATCCCGATGCGCATGTGCTCGCGTTCGATAGCTTCATCTAGGTTTTGGTAACTGATCCATCGCCAGCCGTGGCAAGCAATTTCATGTCCCAGTTCTTTGAATGCAGCGGTTAACTCTGGGTGACGCTGCAGAGCGATGCTGACACCAAACACCGTCAGCGGTAATTTGCGCAATTCAAACTCCCTTAGCAATCGCCAAACACCTGCTCGCGAGCCGTATTCGTAAATGCTCTCCATGCTCTGATGGCGTGCCGTAAAAGCGCTGGCGTTAAACATTTCAGATAAAAATTGCTCAGACGCCGCATCGCCATGCAGCACAGAGTTTTCACCGCCTTCTTCATAATTCAACACAAACTGCAACGCAATACGCGACTGATTTGGCCACGCAGCATGTGGCACGTCGCGTCCATAGCCGATCAAATCGCGAGGGTAGGGCAATGTACTGTCGTAGGTCATGGTAATAGAATTTGTGACGTTTTGAAGTTGAAAACGAGTTAATCTTTTAAATCTAAACCAGCTAAGACACTTTGTAAATGCTCTTGCATCAGTTGCTTGGCTAAGCTTATGTTTTTATCTGCAATCGCTTGAAGAATATCAACATGCTCGTCGTGCGAATGCCCAGCAGCGTGATCTGATTGATATAGCAGGGTGATCAAAGAGCAGCGTGAAATTAAATCCTGCAGTGACTGCGCTAACACGTCATTCTCTAGAAGCTCAGCCATCAAGACATGAAAATCACCCAGCAGTTCAACTCGGATGGCAGCATCTGAGCTATGCACAGCCGCCGCTTCGATTTTGATGTGAGCACGCAGGACTTTGATTTTTTGCGGGGTGATGCCCGCAATCAACGACTCCAACATCGCAGATTCTAAAATCATGCGTACGGCAAACACCTCACGCGCTTCTTTGCTGGAAGGGGCGGCTACAAACGCGCCGCGTGCCTGCTCGATCCGTATCAAATGTTTTTGAGAGAGTTGGTAAAGCGCCTGCCGCACCAGCGTACGAGAGACACCAAATTGATCCGCAATCTGCTGCTCTTTAAGTTTTTCGCCAGGCTGTAAACGATGCTCAATAATGGCCTTCGTTAAAGACTGCACAATATGCTCTGTGCTTGAAATACCCTTATCGGCAGACACAGTTTCAGCTTGCATTGATGGAAAAATTAGCAATTTGGCAGAAGTCATGACAAAATTGTATACAATTTTAAGTAATTCAGGGGAAATAAATGGGACTTTCAACACACGTTCTGGACACAATGCACGGTTGCCCAGCAGCAGGCATGCAAGTCAAACTGTATACGATGACTTTCGACAGTGTCGGTGGCGAGAATTCCACATTAGTAAAAGCCATAACCCTAAACGCCGATGGCCGCAACCCAGATGGTCTTTTGTTTGACAATGCGAGTTTGAAGGTCGGCACTTATAGACTGGTTTTTGATGTGGCCGCTTATTTCAAATCATTGGCTGTAGTTTTGCCCGAGCCCAATTTCTTGAGCTTGGTGAGCATTGATTTTGGTATTGCCCATGCAGATCAGCACTACCATGTTCCCCTGCTCGTTAGTCCTTGGAGCTACTCAACTTACCGTGGCTCGTAATTTAAAGTGACTCGTAATATTCGGTTCGAAAAATAATATGGAATCCTATTTATTAGACTGGGCAAACTTGCTCTTGCGCTGGGTGCATGTCATCACGGCGATTGCGTGGATAGGCTCATCGTTTTACTTTGTATTTTTAGACAATAACTTGTTGAAGCCAAAATCGCCCGATTTGCTTGAAAAAGGCGTTGATGGGGCGATGTGGGCAGTCCATGGTGGTGGGTTTTACAACCCGCAAAAATACATGATTGCCCCCAAAGTTATTCATAGTAAGTTGCACTGGTTTTATTGGGAAAGCTACAGCACATGGTTGTCGGGTTTTGCACTATTTACGTTGCTTTACCTTTACAACGCTTCAACGTATTTGATTGATAAATCGCTGATGGATTGGACGCCGGCTGCCGCTATCAGTGCGGCAATTGCGTTTTTAGTCGTCTTTTGGTTGGTTTACGACGGTGTTTGTCGACTTTTTGGTTTCAAAAAAAATGGTGAATTGATCGTTGGCTTGGTCATGCTTCTAGTCATCGTGGCTGCCTCATGGCTTGCCTGCCAATTGTTTGCGGGTCGGGCTGCGTTTTTACTGGTCGGTGCAATGGTTGCCACGGCCATGAGCGCTAACGTGTTCTTTTGGATCATTCCCGGTCAGCGCACCATGGTTGCCGCGATGACCAGCGACCAGCCCTATGACGCCAAAGCCATGGCCATCCACGGCAAGAGCGGCAAGCAGCGCAGCGTGCACAACACCTATTTCACCCTGCCCGTGTTGTTCGCCATGCTGAGCAACCACTATAGCTTTACCTACATGCATCCGCAAAATTGGTTGATATTGGTGATGATGATGTTTTCAGGCGCTGCCATTCGCCAGTATTTTGTGATGCGCCATAGCTACAACCATGGTCGCAGTAGCAACCCGTGGCCGTATGCGGCAGTGGGTGTGGCGGTCATTGTGGGTGTGATTGTTTGGTTAGCGCCAAATGCAAAACTAGCGATTACTCCTAAAGCCGCAGCTAATGAACCAGTAGCAGCAAAGGCAAGTACACCTTCAGGCGCAAAACCCGTGACTACTGAGATCACCACCATTATTGAAAAACGCTGCTTGATGTGCCACGGTGCACAAGTGCAGATGAAAAACGTACGTCTTGATACACCTGAAAACCTTCAAAAGAACGCTGCCATGGTTTACCAACAAGTCATTGTGACAAAGCAGATGCCGATGAACAACTCTACAGGCTTGACGGATGAAGAGCGTCAAAAGCTGGGTGAATGGGCAAAACCGTGAATCGTGCACGATTCTTGCTGCATAGTTAAAATGTGTTTAGAGTAATTTTTGATATTTCAGAGGTCTGTATGAGCCAAGTTACCAACTCCGTCCGCTTCGTTCTTGAGGGCAAAATCGTCGAAGCCCAAGGCGCGCGCCGCACCACCACCGTTTTAGATTATTTACGCGAGCAATTGCACCGCACGGGCACCAAAGAAGGCTGCGCTGAGGGCGATTGTGGGGCTTGCGTGGTTTTGGTGGGTGAGTTGAATGCTGCTGGTAACGGTGTTAACTACATGCCAACCAACAGCTGCATGCAGTTGCTGCCCTCGCTAGATGGCAAATCCATCAAAACCGTAGAAAGCTTGAAACGCGCTGATGGCACTTTGCATCCGATCCAAGAGTCTATGGCGACTTGCTTTGGCTCGCAATGCGGTTTTTGCACACCGGGTATTGTGATGAGTTTGGCGGGTTTGGTGCAAACCAATACCGCACCGAACCGTACAGAAATCAACGATGCGCTGAGTGGCAATTTGTGCCGCTGCACAGGCTACAAACCCATCATCGACGCCACCTTACAAGCCTGCAAAGCCGCGCCCGAGCAGCTGAAAATAGAAGACGCAGCCGACATCGCCCTGCTCAAAAACATCCGCCGCGCCGCTGTGCCGATTTACAACTTGGATGGCGATATCGTCGTGCAGCCCGTCGTGCGAACCCGCAAGGGCAACGAATTTGTAGCTCCTGCCACAGTGGCAGAGGTGGCTGATTACCTCGTCAAACACCCCAACGCCACGCTACTCGCAGGCAGCACAGAGATCGGTCTGCAGGTCAACAAGCAGTTCACCCGCCCAGACAACATCGTTTACTTGGGTAATGTCACCGAATTGAAAACGATTACCTCTACAAACGGCATGTGGCACATTGGCGCAGCCGTGTCGCTCACGCAAGTTCAAAACCTTGTTGGCGATGCCTATCCTGACTTTACCGAGGTGCTACGTCGATTTGGCTCACCACCTATTCGCTCGACCGCGACCTTAGCCGGCAATATCGCCAACGGCTCGCCGATTGGTGATTCCATGCCGTGCTTGCTCGCTTTGGGGGCAACGATGACGCTACGTCGTGGTGACAAAATGCGCCAAGTTGCTTTGGAAAACTTCTACACCGGCATGAAGAAAAACGTGCTGCAACCGGGCGAATTCATTGAAGCTGTACTCTTGCCGCAACCCAAAAAGGGTAGCGCCTTCCGCGCCCACAAAATCAGCAAACGCTTCGACCAGGACATCTCTGCCACCGTCTGCGCCATGAGCTACGAGCTGGTGGGTGGCAAGTTTAAAAATGTCAAAATAGCCTACAACGGTTTAGCATCGTCACCCTGTCGTGCTCCCAAATTAGAAGCAATACTAGAAGAAAATACGCCGGCTAATGTGCAAAGTGCAGCGCTTGATGCGGCAATCACTGCCAGTTTTCCTGCGCGTGACGGCTTGCGTGCCACTTGGGCGTATCGCTCCTTGGTTGCGCGCAATTTGGTGATGCAATTTGTGGAAGAGTCAATCGAATCCTCAGACCTCGTGAAGGAGACTGTGTAATGAATGCACCTACCACGCTCAAAGAACTGATGCCAAACTTGGCCGACTCAGCGGCTCAGGGCACAGACGTAATCCACGAATCCGCGCGCCTGCACGTCACCGGTGAGGCGGTTTACACCGACGACATCCCCGAGCTGCGCGGCACTTTGTATGCGGCTTTGATTTTGTCCCCCGTCGCCCACGGCGAGTTGATTGGTGAGGGCATTGACCGCGCCGCCATCCTAGCTGAGCATGGTGTGGTTGCGGTTTACACTGCGAGCGACATTCCGGGTGAAAACAACTGCGGCCCTATCATCCATGACGACCCGTTTCTGGCTTCTGGGAAGGTCGAATTCATCGGCCAAGCCATTGCAGTGGTCGTGGCACGGGACATGCTTTACGCCCGCGAAGTCGCTAAAAAAGCGGTGGTCAAAGTTAAAGAATTACCAGCGATTTTGACGATTGACGAAGCCATGGCAGCCAAAAGCTTCATCATGCCACCCAAAGGAATCACACGTGGCACGCCGGCCGAGGCCATCAAAACCGCGCCGCACACCCTCAAAGGCGAAACCACCTGCGGCCAGCAGGAGCAGTTTTACCTAGAAGGCCAAATCACCTACGCTGTACCGCGTGAAGATGGTCAATTGACGCTGTATGTGTCGACCCAACACCCCGACGGCAACCAGCGCGAAGCTGCAGCAGCGCTGAATTTGTCCACGAATGACGTCGAAGTGATCTGCCGCCGCATGGGCGGTGCCTTTGGCGGCAAAGAAGGCAATGCCAGCATCTTCTCGCAAAGTGCAGCATTGGCAGCCTTCAAGCTGCAAAAGCCGGTAAAACTGCGCGTGAACCGTGATGACGACATGATGATCACCGGTAAACGCCACGATTTCCGCGCCCAATACGAGGTGGGTTTCGATGACGCCGGCCATATTTTGGGTGTTGACGTGGTTTTAGCCTCGCGCTGCGGCTACAGCACCGACTTTTCTGGCCCAGTGAACGACCGCGCCGTGTTGCACATCGACAACTGCTATTACCTGCCGAATCTTTCCATCATCAGCCACCGATGCAAAACCAATATGCAAAGCGCCACAGCGTTTCGCGGCTTTGGCGGCCCGCAGGGCATGTTTGCTATTGAGACGGTCATCGAGCAGATTGCCCAAAAATTAGGAAAAGACCCGTTGGACGTGCGTAAGGCCAATTTGTACAAAGACGCTGCGGTCTCTGGCAATATTGACACGATCACCACCCAATACGGCCAGCAGATTGAAGACTGGATTGGCGATAAGGTGATGACTCAATTAGAAGAGGAATCTAACTATACCCAGCGCAGAATAAGCCTAGCTAGCTACAACAAAACGAGCAAGTACAAGAAGAAGGGCATCGCCCTCGTACCGTTGAAATTCGGTATCAGCTTCACCGCCACCATGTTGAACCAGGGCGGCGCGCTGCTGAATATTTACATGGACGGCTCGGTCAGCGTCAACCACGGCGGCACGGAGATGGGGCAGGGCTTGAACACCAAAATGACGCAGGTCGCGGCGGATGGTTTGGGCATTCCGGTCAGCTTGGTTCGGGTGACGGGTACGGACACGCAGAAAGTGCCGAACGCCTCGGCCACAGCGGCTTCTAGCGGTGCAGACATCAATGGTGCGGCGGTGAACAACGCTTGCGACCAGATGCGGGTTCGCTTGGCTGCAGTGGCAGGGCGGATGCTTAATTGCGCACCAGATGCTATTAAATTCATAGCTGGTAAGGCAATAAATACGCCGGCTACAGCTCAATATGACACTAAAAATATCGTTTCATGGCAGGAAGTCGTCAAACAAGCCTGGCTAGACCGCGTCGGCCTCTCGGTGACCGGTTTTTACATGACGCCAGACATCAAATACGACTTCGCCACCCTGAACGGCAAGGCGTTTTACTACTTCTGCTACGGCGCAGCGGTGACCGAGGTCGAAATCGACACCCGCACTGGCGAGTGGTGGCTGCAAAAGGTCGATATCGTGCACGACGCCGGCAAATCCATCAACCCTGCTATTGATTTAGGTCAAATCGAAGGCGCTTACGTGCAAGGCATGGGCTGGTTGACGATGGAGGAGTGCATTTGGGACATGAAAGCCAAAACGATCGATGGTGTGGACGGACTGGGTCGCGGAAAACTCCTCACCCACGGCCCCAGCACCTACAAAATCCCGGTGGCGAGCGACATTCCGGAGCATTTCAAAGTCAGCTTCTTTGACGGCGAAAACATCAAACCCACGCCGTTTAAGAGCAAAGCCGTCGGCGAGCCGCCGCTGATGCTGGCACTCTCCGCCTACTTCGCCATCCGTGACGCCGTCAGCGCCTCTGCAGACCACAAAGTCCCCGTTTTCATGGACGCACCGGCCACGCCAGAGCGGATTTTGATGGCTTGTGAAGCCTTGAAAAAAACTAAGTAACCGTTCGCCGTGGACTTCACCGCCGAATTTCAGCGACTCATCAATGGGGAATTATCCAGTGAAGACGCAGTAGTTGTCTCCATAGCGTCCACCGAGGGCTCCGTTCCGCGCGAAGCAGGGACGTGGATGGCGGTGTTTGCTGGCCAAATCGTCGGCACGATAGGCGGCGGTCACGTCGAATTTGAAGCCATTACCGAAGCTAGAGCGCTTTTACGCGGCAATAATTCCTCAGAGCCGTCGTTCCCACGAAGGCGAGAATCCACAGCGGATGACAGCACAAGTTCGTATGCAAAACGATACGTCTTAGGCCCAAGCCTAGGCCAATGCTGCGGTGGTGTGATGACTTTAAGCTATCAAAAATATAGCTACTTAGGCAATAAATACGCAGGCTATAGCCAAAATATTCTCAAAAATGAGGCATTTAAGTCGATTTCATCCCCAAAACTCCAAAACGTCGCCCTATTCGGCGGCGGTCACGTCGGCAAAGCCATCGTCAATATCCTCAGCACCTTGCCCATGCAGGTGATGTGGATCGACAGCCGCGATGAAATCTTCCCAGACGAGCTTCCCAGTAATGTCATCTGCGAACATTCCGACCCTGTGCAAGCCGCAGTCAACGACTTAGCTGCCGGCAGCCACATCCTCATCATGAGCTCCAGCCACGCCGAAGACCTAGACATCGTGGCCGCATGCCTATTGCGCCAGCGGGAAAGGGCGGATTTGTCTTTCATAGGCTTGATTGGCAGCAAAACCAAGTGGGCAACTTTTCGGCATCGGCTGGAAGTCCGCGGGTTTTCAGAAGCTGAACTGGCGCACGTCACCTGCCCAATTGGCGTGGACGGCGTTAAAGGCAAAGAGCCTGAAGTGATTGCGGTGGCGGTGGCGGCACAATTACTAACATTGCGAAGTTTTTAATTTAATTTACCCTTTAAATATGACTATAGCTGGCGTATTTATTTCTTGTATTGCTATCAAAAATATTGTATTTTGAGATCAAATGTTGTCCCCTGAAGACCTCAAAAGTATCGCTACCCAAACTCTCTCGCACTACGAAAGCAGCGCTGAATCGTTTTGGCAAGGCACCAAAGACCATGATGTGAGCCAAAACATTGCCGCATTGTTGCAATACATAGAAGCGCCTGCGCCGTTAGAGTTACTTGATTTCGGCTGCGGTCCAGGGCGTGATTTGACAACTTTCACAGCGCTTGGACACCATGCCTTCGGGCTGGAAGGGGCGGCGGCTTTGGCGGCGATGGCGCGGGTGAACAGTGGTTGCGAGGTGTGGGAGCAGAATTTTCTAGAGCTTAATCTGCCAAAAGAAAAGTTCGACGGCATTTTTGCCAACGCCGTGTTGTTTCATGTTCCAAGCGCCGCTTTGCGCAATGTTTTGACACAACTTTATGAGACGCTTAAACTCGGCGGCGTGCTGTTTTGCTCAAACCCGCGCGGGGCTGGGCAAGAAGGCTGGCAAGGTGATCGTTATGGGGCGTACCACGACTTAGAAACGTGGCGCGGCTACATGACAGCAGTTGGCTTTGCTGAATTAACCCATTACTACCGACCAGCTGGGCTGCCGATTGAGCAACAGCCGTGGCTGGCGACGGTGTGGCGCAGGCCTAGAATTTAAAATTTACCAACTATTGCGCAACTCACGCAACTTCATAAAAACTGTCTTAGCATCCGGTTGCTCAGGCAAATCTGGAAAACGTTCGCGCAGTTGTGCAATCACGCTGGGACTGGTTAGCCTAAAAAAGCTGTTGTGCTGCTTTTCTGCAGCGAGCGTGGTTACAACCGAACTGGCGGGGTCGTGATTGGTGACTTTGGCTAACAGCGCCATGGCAGCTGCATTGTCTGGTTCACGAGAGAGCGTAAATTTTAGGTTGGTTTCTATGTAGTCGTGGCCGGGGTAGACCAGTGTGTTGTCAGGCAGTTTGACTAGCTGGTCTGCAAACGTGGCATACATGGCATGCACATCGCCGCCGTTGTGCACGTTGCCAGCGCCTGCGTTAAACAGGGTGTCACCAGAGAAAAGCGCGGGCTGTTCGGTGTGTGAGCGCAGGCAGATGTGGCACATAGTGTGTCCTGGTGTGTCTAGGCATTCGAGCTCGACCGTTTTGCCAACTTTGATGATGTCGCCCGCCTGCACGCCTCTGTCCATGCCTTGAATGCTGCCGCCAGCTTTGTGGTGAGCAATCACTTTTGCACCCGTAGCAGCAACGACGGCTGCGTTCCCGCCTGTGTGGTCATGGTGTTCGTGAGTATTGAGAATTTGCGTGATCTGCCAGCCTTTTACCTTGGCAGTAGCTAAGGTTTTTTCGTGGTCAAGTGGGTCAATCGCCAAGGCTTCGCCAGTTTCAGGGCAAGCGATGAGGTAGTTGAAGTTTCGGTAAGCGTTGCCTGTCCAAATGCGCTCGACGATCATGCTGTGATTCCTTTTTTTATCAATGCGAACCTAAAACACTTTTAACGGTGCGTGCGTCCAAGCCGTACATTTCTGCAAACTCGGCTGCACTTTTTCCACTGCTCTCAAAAGCGCGTTTCAGAGCAGTTTGTTTGGCGAATTTAGCGTCGTACTCGGTTAAAGCTTCTTCTAAGAGTACGGTTGCCTCTGCCTCGTTGGTTTGTACGCGCAACTGGTACTCTTGACGGCTTAGACCTGAGGCAACAAAGGCGTCTATCAACTGCGTTCTGAACTGTGAACGCAAATCGATTTTAGATCTGGCTTGGCGTCGGCTGAAAAGCTGCAGTAGCGACACGTAAACGTGCTCTGGCGAAACGTCTTCGCCTGGATTGCCTTGCAAATCATGGCGTTTGTTGCCAGAAACGACGCATTGCAAATAGCGCGTTGACCGCGCGTGGAAGCCCAAAGCGGCTTTCAGGCTGTCTTTTTGGAAAACATCCGGATGCGCTACCATCAGGTCTTGGTAAGTACCTAATTTGAGGGGCAAAAACGAGTTGCCAAACAGGTGGGGGTAGAGTTCAAACAGCTTTTGCAAGACAGGTTGGACATCTATTTTAGGTTTAACAGGTTTTTCAGCGGATTGGGACGTGATCTCAGGCGTTTGGATAGGTTCGGTCATAATTTGAGATTGCTATATTTTTAATAGCAATACAGGCAATAAATATGCCGGCTAACGGCGTATTACAGTGTTTTTTGAGTGAAAGTGGGTCAATTATAACGATTTAAACACGTCAACTGCGGCTGCAATCGTTTCATCAATGTCAGCGTCTGTGTGCGCGCTGCTCACGAAGCCAGCTTCGTACAAGGCGGGCGCGATGTAAATGCCACGATCGAGCAGGCCGTGGAAGAGTTTGTTGAAGCGCGGGCTGTCGGTGGTCATGACTTTGGCGTAGTTTTGCGGCAGCTCGTTCATCAAGAAAAAGCCAAACATACCGCCTTGGCTGTCACCGCAGAAGGGCACCCCGGCCAATTGGGCAGCTTGGGTCAAGCCGGATACCAAGCTTTGCGTTTTGCGACCTAAATTATCGAAAAAATCCGGTTTTTGAATCTCTTTCAAGGTCGCCAAGCCGCAAGCCGTTGCTACTGGGTTTCCAGACAGTGTGCCAGCTTGGTACACCCCGCCCAATGGCGCTAGGTGCTCCATGATGGCGCGGGAAGCGCCAAACGCCGCCAGCGGCATGCCACCGCCAATGACTTTGCCCAGCACGGTGATATCAGGTTTGATGCCCAAAACCGCCTGCGCACTGCCCAAAGCGACGCGGCAGCCAGACATGACTTCGTCAAATATCAGCAGCGCGCTATATTCTGAACATAGCTCACGGCAACGGGTGGCGAAGGCGTGGCTGGCGCGGACGAAGTTCATGTTGCCAGCAATCGGCTCGATCATGACGCAGGCCAGTTCTTTGCCATGCAGCGCAAAGGCTTCTTCCAGCTGGGGAATGTTGTTGAACTCCAGCACCAAGGTGTCTTTCACCACGTCTGCAGGCACGCCTGAGCTGGTGGGGTGGCCAAAAGTGGCCAAACCAGAGCCGGCTTTGACCAACAGCGCATCAGCATGGCCATGGTAGCAACCCTCAAATTTGATGAATTTAACGCGTCCCGTGGCACCCCTAGCCAAGCGAATAGCGCTCATAGAGGCTTCGGTGCCTGAGCTAACCAGGCGCACCATCTCCATCGAAGGCACCAACTTAATGATTTCTTCAGCTAACTCAACCTCGCGTTCTGTTGGCGCACCGAAGGAAAATCCCTCTAAAGCGGCTTTTTGTACGGCTTCTAGCACGGCTGGGTGGCCGTGGCCCAAAATCATCGGACCCCAAGAGCCGATGTAATCAATATAGCGCTGACCGTTGGCATCCCAAAAGTAGGCGCCTTGGGCGCGTTTGACGAAGCGTGGTGTACCGCCTACGGCTTTGAATGCGCGAACCGGGGAGTTAACGCCGCCCGGAATACTGCGTTTAGCGCGTTCAAACAATTCGACGTTGCTATCTTGATTTGCGGCATTTTGTAAGCTTTTAGTTGTATTCATGGTTCAAGAATTTTAAAACGAAGCGCAAAACTACGCTTTTATAGTTGATAACCCCTAGTGCAAGAGGTAACAAGACGGCTATTTGTCGGATTATCCCGACACCCAAATGTTAGAAAGTGTAATTTCAGTCAATTGCTGTCCTACAATGGATGGATTCTAATCTTTGTACAAAGGCGACGCTGGCGGTGACTGATTCCAAAACTTGGTTGTGTTTAATCTGTGGTTGGTTGTATGAAGAGAAGCTGGGTTCGCCTGACGATGGCATACCGCCAGGTACACCTTGGGCACAAGTACCTATGAATTGGACTTGTCCTGAGTGTGGCGC
>JANMTB010000133.1:0-12565 GCA_031390045.1 Polaromonas sp. | reverse complement strand
ATTCGCAATCGCCGTATCGGCTTTGTGTTCCAACAGTTCAACTTATTGCCACGCACGAGCGCTTTGGAAAACGTCGAGCTGCCCATGGTTTATGGTGGTATCAAAGCAACCGAGCGGCATGAACGGGCGATGAAGGCGTTACAGCAAGTCGGTTTGGGTGAGCGTTTTCACCACACACCGGCTGAGTTGTCTGGCGGGCAGCAGCAGCGGGTAGCTATTGCGCGAGCTTTGGTGAATTCACCGCAATTGATATTGGCAGACGAACCGACGGGTGCATTAGATTCTGAGACCTCGGAAGACATCATGAACTTGCTGACCGAGCTGAACAAAACCGGTATGACGGTGGTGTTGGTCACGCATGAGGCGGACATTGCGGCGTGGGCGCGGCGCAAGATCGTGTTTAAGGATGGGCATATCATTGAAGATGCGGTTCAGGAGGCAACTCCAGTATGAATTTTTTTGCCGCAGTCCGTAGCGCTTTTCGCGCACTAGCCGCTAACACTTTGCGCAGCATTTTGACCATGCTGGGCATCATCATCGGCGTGGCAGCTGTCATCACGATGATTGCCGTTGGCCGTGGTGCGACGGATCGTGTGCAAGAGCAAATGAAAGGTTTAGGCTCAAACATCATGCTGGTCATGCCGGGTGGTTTGACAGCCGGTGGTGTGCGTTTGGGCGCATCTACCGGGCAAGGTTTGTCAGAAGACGATGCCAACGCCATCGCCCGTGACGTCCCCGAAGTCCAGGTCGCCGCACCCTCCATGCGCACAGGCGCGCAGGTGATTGCAGGCAACACGAATTGGAGCACCAGCATCATGGGTGCAACCAACGACTACTTGGAAGCCCGCGAATGGCCGCTACAAAGTGGTCGCACCTTTGAAGCCGCTGAGATTCAAGGCTCATCCAAAGTTGCGATGATTGGGCAAACGGTTGCGACTCAACTGTTTGGCGAATCTGACCCGCTGGATCAAGTCATTCGTGTCAAAAAAGTACCCGTCACCATCATTGGCTTGTTGGCTCCAAAAGGACAAAACTCATTGGGACAAGACCAGGACGACATTGTCATCGTGCCCATTTCTACTTACCGCAACCGCATCCAAGGTGGCAACGCTGGCAAGCTCAAACGCATCGGGGTGATTAGTGTGAAGGTCAAAGAAGGCCAAAGCATGAAGATCGCCGAAGAAAATATCAAAGACCTGCTGCGTCAGCGCATGAAAGTGCAATCGGGTGGCGACGACCCGTTCACCATCCGCAATTTGACCGAAATTTTGCAAGCCCAAGAAGAATCCAGCAAAGTCATGACCATGCTTTTAGCGGCGGTAGCGGGCATCAGCTTGGTGATCGGCGGTATCGGCATCATGAATATCATGTTAGTCAGCGTGACTGAGCGCACCCGCGAAATCGGCCTGCGTATGGCAGTCGGCGCGCGTGGCAAAGATATTTTGACCCAGTTTTTGATCGAAGCCGTCACGCTCAGTTTGATTGGTGGCGCGATTGGTGTGCTGCTGGGCGCCATAGCCACATGGGCAGTCGGCCAGTTCGCCGGCTGGCAAGTCAGCATGACGCTGGCATCGATTTTCTTGGCGACTGGTTTTTCAGCATTTGTGGGGATATTTTTTGGCTTTTATCCGGCTAGGAAGGCGTCGAAATTGCTGCCGATTCAGGCACTTAGGTATGAGTAATCGTGTTGTTAAGCTTTGGTTTGACAAAACGTACCAAATAACGTACGCTATCCACTATGCAAACTCTAACCGTCAGTGAAGCACGTACCAACTTATACCGATTGATGGATCAAGCGGCGCTGGCGCATGAGCCGATCACTATTTTGGGTAAGCGCAATAATGCTGTGCTGATCTCTAGCGAAGACTGGCAGGACATTCAGGAAACGCTGTTTTTGCTGTCTGTGCCTGGCATGCGTGAGAGCATAAAAGATGGCATGGCTGAGCCGGTGGACGCTTGCGCTACCGAGTCGGAGCTTGATTGGTGACTTGGGCGCTGGTATTTTCCAAACACGCTCAAAAAGATGCCCAAAAACTGGCAGCCAGTGGACTAAAAGGCAAAGCTCAAGAGCTGTTAGCCATCGTCCGTGAAAATCCTTTTCAGAACCCGCCGCCTTACGAGAAGTTGGTGGGTGATTTGCAAGGTGCCTATTCGCGGCGCATCAACATTCAACATCGATTGGTTTATCAGGTGTTGATTGACAAAGATATCAAGACTGTCAAGGTTTTGAGGATGTGGTCTCACTATGAATAATATAGCTGCACAGGCAATAAATACGCTGGCTAAGTGCCAATTTTTATAGTGTAAGCCGCTTTTGACAACACCCGATCAATCTCCGCCTTGCATGTCTGCTCAGGTGCATCAAACAGCAGGTCTATCAACGCAGCTTCTCGTTTTTTAACGGTTTCTAAGAAAAAGGCGGGGCCTTCGGTTTGGCCGGTTTTGCTTGGTTTTTTGGGGCCCATGGCCGCGAAGGTGTCAAAACCTGACTCCAAAAAATGCTGCAGCGCTGCCAGGCCAGCGAGAGTTGCGGGTTTGCGCATCATTTTCAGTGCCATGCGTAAACCCGGCGTGCGGGTGAGGGTGACGAGCTCTTGGCCTACGGCAAGTGCGCCTGAAAGTTGCGCGTCGCGGTCAGCGCGTCGGCCCACGGTGTGCCAAGCGGTGATGTAGCGGTCGATAGGGTCTGTGTTCTTACTGTTATTTGTTGCAGAATTTATCCAATTTTGCGCCATAAGCACGTCTAACTCCTCTGTCAAACTGTGCAGTTCAGCCAATGAAACGGCGGTTTGCACGACTTGCTTGGGAAACATGCGTTCTAGTGTGCCGGCGATACGGGAAAATTGAGCATCACGCTGAGAGTAGTCGCTTTCGCTGTACAGCTCTTCTAAAAAAAACTGTGTGGCAGGTTGGTACAGTGGTGTTTTGAGCAAGTCGTCATAGGTGCCCATGAAGCGTTTGGCTTGCAGAGCTTTAATCTCGCTCACTGCTTTTGCCAAGCCGGGAGTTACAGTTGCGAGTTGACGAAGTTTGCCTACTTTTTCTACGGCAGCTTGGATGGTTTGTTTGGCGTGTGCAGACATACAACTGTGGATCTACAAGCCAAAATACCAGCGCACGAAGTGGAAAAATACGGGCGCAGCAAAGCACAGTGCATCAACTCGGTCTAGCAAGCCTCCCGCGCCTGTAACGCCAGCGCGCATATTGCCACGTTCGCTGCGCCAAATGGGAATGCCACGGTCGCGTTTAAGAGCTTTCATGACCAAATGCCCCATCGCTCCTGCAACGCAGGCCACAAATGCCATGACAAATGCCTGTCCAGGTACGAACGGTGTTATGCCTGCTAGCGCACCACCCAAGGCGCTACCGATAGCAATGCCAATCAGCGCGCTGCCCCAATTGAAGCTTTGGCTGATGTTAGGAACAAAGGGTTTCCATTTCCAGATGCGCGAGACCAAGTGCTGTACCAGTTGGCTAACTTGAACCACGATGACTAGAAAAAACACCAAGAATGAGTTTTTGTTGTCGTAGTTGGGGAAGTCCAGCAACAGTAGCGCAGGGACGTGGCTGAGCCCATAAATACACACCATGATGCCCCATTGCAGTTTGGCATTGCGCTCCAAAAACCGCTCCGAATCGTTAGCTAGCGCGCTAACCACTGGAATTAATAAAAACACGTAAACGGGAATGAACACAGAGAACAGCTCAAACCGCTCCGACACCACCAGCCAATATTGCAGCGGCAAAATCACGAAGAAAGCCAAAATCAAGCTGCGGTGATCGCCACGCTTAGTAGGCGAAAGCGTTAAAAATTCACGCAAGCAGAAAAACGACACAAATCCAAACAACACCAATGCGACAGAAGTACCCGAGACCCAACCCAGCCAAAACACCAAAGCCATCATCCAACTGGTGCTGAGAACACCTTCAAAATTGCGCAAATCATGGTGGCGGCGCTGCGCTTTTGCTTCGTCGTCGTAATTGCGCAACGAGAGCAAAAACGCCATGACACTGGCGAGCAGCAAAACACCAAATACGATGACGAACAGCGCCCCGACTTGTTGATTAGCTGTCAAATTTTTGAGCGATTGGTAGGTGCCGAATTGCATGGTTGAGTTTTTCAGCGTTTTTTAAACATCGCGAAGATGCATGACAGCTAGGCGCGCACGGTCAAGAAACGCGCGGCGGTCTTCATTTTCACCAATTTGCATGGGCGCACCAAAAGTGACCGAGCACAGCACGGGCACTGGCACATATTCCCCCTTGGGCATGACGCGTTGAATATTGTTGATCCAAGCCGGAATCAGCACCACATTCGGAAACTTTTGCGCCAAATTGTACAGGCCAGATTTGAAGGGCAGCGGCTCCTCCGCTTGGCCGCGCATACCCTCAGGAAAAATGATGATGGAGTCGCCACTGGCCAGTGCTTCCACCAGCGGTTGTAATGGATCGTCTGCGGCGCTGCGGTCGCGCACGACGTAGACGACGTTGAAAACTGCAGTGGTGATCCATTTGCGAAACGGCGATTTGGTCCAATAATCTTTGGCGGCAGCTGCACGAGTCACGCTTCTCAGTTCCTCGGGCAAAGCTGCCCAAATCATCACCAAATCAGCGTTGCTTTGGTGGTTAGCAAAATAAATGCGTTGCTCAGCTTTGGGTGGGCAGCCATACCAGCGCGCTTGCGAACCCGTCAACAGACGGATCAAGCCCAGCAGGAAATAACTCATCAGTTTGGCACGCATGGCTGCATGATACTGAACTAAAGCGACAATAAGCGTTCTGTTTAGTCATTACTTAACCGCCCTTTATGATTTTTACGCAGCAACTAAGCTACCAATATCGCCAGATGGACTCATTAGCCCAGGTACTTTACTTCCCGGATGTAGATTTGACACAAGGAAAAGTACTGGTGCTGCGCGGCAATTCTGGCTCTGGCAAATCAACCTGGTTGGCGCTTTTGGCTGGGTTGTTGACGCCACAACATGGTGAATTGACGATTGCGGGGCAGCGCTTGAACGGTTTGTCAAACACTGCACGAGACGCATGGCGGGCAAATAATTTAGGGTTTTTGCCGCAAAAACTGCATTTGAGCGAGGCTTTGACAGTGGTTGAAAACTTACAACTTGCCTATTTTGCGGCGGGTTTGTCACTCAACGCGGCTGCAAAAACGCATATTGAAGCCACTTTAACGGCTTTGGGCGTCGCTGATTTTGCGCAACGCAAACCGTCGACTTTGTCTGGCGGACAGGCGCAGCGCGTGGCCTTGGCGCGGGCGGTGCTGCTGAACCCTAAGATTATTCTGGCGGATGAGCCAACGGCCAGCTTGGACGATGATGCTGCCAGCGCTGCCTTGGCGTTGCTGCAAGCCAGTGCAGCGCGGTGCAACGCGACTTTGGTGATTGCAACGCATGATTTTCGGGTTGCAGCGGCTTTAAAAACAGCTAAAACGCTTGAATTTGGTAAAAATAGTAATATTTGTACGAAAAAACAATCAAATATTGATATGGACGGCGTATTTATTGACTAAGATGCTATGAATATTATAGCTTTATCGTTCAAGTATTTATGGTCACGTCCGTTGGCTGCGGCTTTAAACGTGCTGTTGTTAGCGCTTGGTGTGGCATCCATCACGCTGGTTTTGCTCGTCAGCAGCCAAATCGACCGCGCATTTGAGCGAGACTTGAAGGGTATTGATGTCGTCGTCGGCGCAAAAGGCAGCCCGATGCAACTGATTTTGGCAGGTGTGTTTCACATCGACACCCCCACAGGCAATATCCCGCTGGCAGACGTGCAAAACCTGCAACAAGACCCGCGCGTCGCTAGCCTGATTCCGCTGAGTTTGGGTGACAGTTTTAGGGGCTTTCGTATTGTGGGAACGACACTCGGCTATGCGTCGCACTATGAGGCCAAGTTAGCGCAAGGCGCCATGTTCAATTTACCGTTGGAAGCGGTCTTAGGTGCTGAAGTCGCTAAAAGCACGGGGCTAACTGCTGGCAATAGCTTTATCGGCTCTCACGGTTTAGGCACAAACGGCCACGCGCACGGCGACACCCCATATCAAGTCACTGGCGTACTGTCCTCCTGCGGCTGCGTTTTGGATCGATTGATTTTGACGGCAACTGAATCAGTCTGGCGTATTCATGAAAAAGCGATTGAGGGCGATACAAAACTTGATGCAGAAGACAAAAAAGCCATTGAAGAGGACCGCGAGGTTACCTTAGCGCTGATTCGTTACAAAAGCCCCTTGGCAGCGGTGAGCTTTCCACGATTTGTGAACACCACGACAAATATGCAAGCCGCCGCACCTGCCATTGAAATCACCCGTTTATTGCGCATGGTGGGCGTGGGGACGGATGTTTTACGCGGTTTTGGCGCGGTTTTATTGCTCACAGCGGGTTTGAGCGTGTTTATCGCCCTGTGGAACGCTGTACGAGAACGACGTGCCGATTTGGCCATGCTGCGTATGCTGGGCGCCAGCCCGCAAAAAGTGGCGGGTTTGCTAGTGTGTGAGGCGCTGTGGTTAGCTATCTTGGCATCAATTATGGGGTTATTGCTTGGCCACCTATTGACAGGTGCTGTAGGCTATTTATTGCAGGCGGAAAAATCGTTGCCACTCACGGGCTGGATTTGGCTTGTGCAGGAGTGGGCGATACCTGCAGCAGCGGCTTTGGTGGCCGTCGTTGCTGCGTTGATACCAGCTATTGCGGCTTATCGGGTAGACGTTCAATCGTTACTAAAATCTTGATTGTTGGTTTGGTTTTTATTTTTTTGGAGAATTCGCATGTAAAGAGCTTTTTTGATAATTGTTACGACGGTGTTGTTATCTGTTTCAAGTGTTGTTTTTGCCGCGGAAACACATGGCGACAAAGAACGTAAAGAAGATATCACCCGCCACCGCGCCATGGCTAAAGCGCACACAGATGCTGCAATATGCTTAGAATCAGGTAAAAAAGATGATGTCTGTGACAAAGCGCTCCAAGCTGCTTGCAAAGGCTTGGCCATTGGTAAAAGTTGTGGAATGAAACATGCTCACTAAATTATTAACTACCTCGTTGATTATTTGTGCGACTCTGTATGTACCAACATCGAGTGCGCAGCTAAGTTCGCCTATTGCTGGCGCTGTCCCTGCCGCTTCTGGTAAGGGCGCAGGTATACACAGTCCGTTAAGCCCCATTGCGCCGCTGCCAGTACGCGCAGATGTGTTGTCTTGGGATATGCTGGCCGATGTAAAAACTAAAAACAACAAAGGCAGTATTGTTCCTGTTTTTAATGTAACTCAAATGGCATTACATCTCAAAAAACAGCGTGTGCAGGGCTTCATGATGCCGTTGGAGCCTGGTGAAAAACAATCACACTTTATTCTCAGCTCAGTGCCCATGAATTGTGGCTTTTGCGTACCCGGTGGACCTGAGAGCATGATTGAAGTGCGCAGCAAAACACCCGTGAAATACACCGCAGAGCCAGTAGTCGTTGAGGGCAGTTTTCAAGTGCTTGTGAACGATCAGTTTGGTGTGTATTACAAAATTGCGGATGCGCAGCCGGTGAAATAAAGCTTTTCGCTTTCTGCGTTGATAATCACACAGTTGAAATTTACTTTAGGAATTCGCTGTGGACGTTATGTTGTTAGTCAAAGCCGCCATCATGGGCTTGGTCGAGGGATTTACTGAGTTTTTACCGATTTCATCCACGGGGCATTTGATCCTTGCTGGCGCACTCTTGGGCTTAGATGATGAAAAAGCCAAGGTGTTTGAGATCGCAATTCAAACAGGTGCTATTTTTGCGGTGATTTTGGTTTACTGGCAGAAGATACGCGACACGGTGGCGACTCTACCAAGTTCCAAGCTATCGCAGCGTTTTGCCTTGAATGTGCTAATTGCCTTTACACCAGCTGTGGTTTTGGGATTGTTGTTTGGCAAAGCCATCAAGGCGAATTTGTTCAACCCCGTGGTTGTGGCTAGTACTTTCATCATCGGCGGCTTCATTATTTTGTGGGCTGAAAAGCGGCAAGCCAATAACCCTAAGTTAGCCACTATTCAAGACGTCGATGCGATGACGCCGCTTGATGCGCTCAAAGTCGGCTTAGTGCAGTGCTTGGCCATGATTCCCGGTACCAGCCGCAGCGGCGCTACCATCATTGGCGGTATGTTGCTAGGGCTGAGTCGCAAGGCAGCGACAGATTTTTCGTTCTATTTGGCGATTCCCACCCTCATCGGTGCAGGTGCTTACAGCTTGTACAAAGATCGAGCACTGCTGTCTATTGCAGATGCGCCCATGTTTGGTGTGGGGCTGGTGGTGTCGTTCATCAGCGCTTGGCTGTGCATACGCTGGTTGCTCAAATTTATTGCGACACACAGCTTTGTAGGTTTTGCGTATTACAGAATTGTATTTGGCTTGATTGTTTTGCTCACAGCTTGGCAAGGCTGGATCAAGTGGACGGCTTAAGCACTCCCGTTCGGGCTGAGCCCTTCGACAGGCTCTGGACAGGCATTGTCGTAGCCTTTAACTCATTGTCTTGATGGCGATATCAATCGCTGAAGCTGTCTCAATGGGCAGCTCCATCGGGAAAAGGTGTGAGCCAGGCAGCATTTGAATGCGACCTTTGGCTAACTTACGTGTCATCGTCATGCCCACTTGCTGCATTTCTAACGATGATTCGCCACCGATGAAAGCGACGGGGCATTGCAAGGGGTGGCGTTTGATCAGGCGGTCTAAATTGTGTGGCAGCGTGTTGTAAAGCGCGGTTTCAATTGCTCGGTCAAAGCTCAAGACGCGTTTTCCAGTTTTCACGTCATCGTGTGTGCAATGTGTGATGTAATCTTGCAGCATTTGCGGGTGCCATTTGGTAAACATCTTCTTGCTTGCAAAGTGTGCCAATGCTGCATCGACATTGTCCCAGCTGTAACGCCTGTTTTTGCTGATCTTGCCAGGAGAAACCGAGCCTACCAGTTGTGTTGCTTTGATCACTTCAAGTGTCTTCGCGCGCCATCCGCCTAAAAGCGGTGAATCAAGCAGCACCACGCCGCGAGAGATTTCAGGGTGTTTGCAAGCCGCCATCACACTAAGAAATCCGCCCAATGAGTGACCAATCAGATACGCTTTTTCACCCGTTTTCTGTACCTCAATCGCAGCAAACTCAGACAATTGTTTGGCTAAATGCGGCCAGTTGCTGGTGACAGGATACTTGGGGTCATGACCAAACTTCTCTATCGCTTTGACGGTGTGACCACGCGCACGCAGGCTGCGGAACAACACGCCGTAAGTGCCTGCAGGAAAGCTGTTGGCATGGGAGAAAATGATCAATGCCATGGTTAGCTAGCTATTTTTTTAAGAGCATACAAGGCTTCTAATGCCTCTCTTGGGCTCAGGTTGTCCGGATTGATGGCGGCCAATGCTGCGTTTATCGGATTAGGCGTCAAACTTTCAACGATTGCAGGCGCAGCAAACAAATCAACCTGGCTTTGCGACTCAGACTGTTTGGACTCCAGCGCCTGCAACGCATGCCGTGCATGGTTCAGCACTGGCGCAGGAATACCCGCCAATTTGGCCACCGCCACACCAAAACTGCGGCTGGCCGGGCCGGGTTCTATCTCATGCAAAAACACAATGTCCGCACCCGATTCTGCCGCACTCACATGCACGTTGACTGCGCTGTGGTGTTCGGCAGGGAACTGCGTCAGCTCAAAATAATGGGTGGCAAAGAGCGTGAACGCTTGCGTTTTGTCGCGCAAATGCGCGGCGATACCGCTGGCCAGTGCCAATCCGTCAAAAGTCGATGTACCACGACCAATTTCGTCCATCAGCACCAGCGAGTAGGGCGTTGCGCTGTGCAAAATCTGCGCGGCCTCGGTCATTTCCAGCATGAAGGTGGACTGCGCGTTGGCCAAGTCGTCCGCTGCGCCAATACGTGTGTGGATGGCGTCGATCGGCCCGAGCCGGCAACTGGCGGCAGGCACGTAGCTGCCCATGCTGGCCAAGAGCACAATCAGTGCGACTTGCCGCATGTACGTCGATTTACCGCCCATGTTCGGCCCGGTGATGATCTGCATGCGCTGCTTGTGGCCCAGTGATGTGTCGTTGGCGATGAATGCGGCGCTGGATGTTTCAGCCAGCCGCGCCTGAACCACAGGGTGGCGGCCTTGGCTGATGTCGATGCACGGTTCGCGTACAAACTGCGGTGCGCACCAGCCCAGCGTCAGCGCGCGCTCGGTCAGGGCGCACAGTGCGTCCAAGGTAGCGATGGACTTGGCGAGTTGCGAGAGCGGGGCGATGAACGCTTGCAGCTCGTCCAACACCCCTTCAAACAACCACTTTTCCCGCGCCAAAGCCCGGTCTTGCGCGCTCAAGGCCTTGTCTTCAAAGGCTTTCAGCTCGGGGGTGATGAAACGTTCGGCGTTTTTCAATGTCTGGCGGCGGCGGTAGTCGGCGGGCACTTTGTCGGCCTGGCCGGTGCTGACTTCGATGTAAAAGCCATGCACTTTGTTGAACTGCACCCGCAGCGTGGCAATGCCGGTGCGGGCTTTTTCGCGGGTTTCCAAGTCGAGCAAAAAGGCGTCGCAGTTCTCGGCGATGGCGCGCAGCTCGTCCAGATCGGCGTCAAAACCCGTGGCGATCACACCGCCGTCACGGATCATGGCCGAAGGCTCGGGCAGGATGGCTCGCTGCAACAGTTCAGCGCAGGCGGGTGGGGCTTCGAGCTTGTGGGCGATTTTGACGAGTAATTGATTGGAATCCTCAAACTCTGCGTCTAATTTATCCTCTAAATCAGGCCTTGAATCAGATGCTATATCGACATGTATCCGGCGTATTTGTTGCCTGAGGTGCTCTGATTTTTGTAGCGTATTGACCAGCCCCACCAGTTCCCGTGGCCGTACCTGGCGCAGCGCGATGCGGGCGGTGATGCGCTCCACGTCGGCGCTGCCTTTGAGGGCGAGGCGCAGCGCTTGCCATGATTGTGTAGCTTGCAGCGTCGCAATCGCATCCAACCTTTGCGCAGCCACCGTCCGGTCACGCAGCGGTGTGAGCAACCATGCTTTTAACAAACGGCTGCCCATACCGGTCATACAGGTGTCGAGCAGTGAAAACAGCGTGGGTGCATCTTCACCGCGCAGGGTTTGCGTCAGCTCCAGGTTACGCCGCGTGGTCGGTGGCAGGTCAATCAAGGCATCGCTTTTTTGCACGACGATGCTTTGCAAATGCGTCAACACCCTGCCCTGCGTGTGCTCGGCATAGGCCATCAGCGCACCGGCGGCGGCGTGGGCTTGCGTCAAGGTTTCGGCGTTCCAGCTCGCCAAACTGGCGGCTTTGAAGAGTTCCAGCAGCTTGCGTTGCCCTAAAGCGGCGTCGAATTGCCACTCGGCGCGGCGGGTCAGGTTGAACTTTGTCGTGCTGTTTTGTTGTGTTGCTTTGAGGTTCGCTTCAAATTTGGTCGTCACATCCGCGCTGAACAGCAGCTCGCTGGGTGCGATGCGGGTGATCCAGTTGGCCAATTCGTCCGGTGGACATTCGGCCAGATGCACCTCGCCTTGCATGACGCTGAGCCAAGCCAAGCCACAGGCATTACGCGCGCCTTGATGCACGGCCAGCAGCACAGATTCGGTTTTGTCGCTCAACAGTGCGCTGTCCGTCAGCGTGCCGGGGGTGATGATGCGGACTACTTTGCGCTCAACTGGGCCTTTGCCAGTGACTTCACCGATTTGCTCACAAATCGCCACCGATTCGCCCAGCTTGATGAGCTTGGCTAGGTAGTTTTCAATCGCATGAAACGGCACGCCCGCCATGGCAATCGGCTTGCCGCCAGAATTGCCGCGCGCGGTGAGGGTGATGTCGAGCAGCCGTGCGGCCTTCTCGGCATCGTCAAAAAACAGCTCGTAAAAGTCGCCCATGCGGTACAGCACCAGCGTGGTCGGGTACTCGGCCTTGATGGCCAAGTACTGCTGCATCATGGGGGTGTGATTACTGATGTCAGCGCTCACTTTGAGCTACCGAATTAAGTTGCAGAACGCTTCAGCCGTAGAGATTCCCTGACGCCGGCTTTCTCACCAGCGGAAGCAAACTGGCTGTACTTACCCAAGAGAGTCGCCATTTGTGAATAAATCTTTGGTGCGCCAGCCATGCATTCGCCGGTTTCCAAAAAGTCGGCATCGCCAGAGAAGTTGCCAACCAAGCCACCGGCTTCGGTGATAAGCAATGAGCCCGCTGCCACGTCCCAAGGTTGCAAATTCGATTCAAAAAAGCCATCAGTAAAACCTGCGGCGACGTAGGCCAAGTCCAGCGCTGCAGCACCCGGGCGACGCACGCCGGCGCAGCGTGGCATCACGTCGCCCAACATGCTGAGGTATTTCGGTAAATTGTCGCCCGCGCGGTACGGGAAGCCGGTGGAGATCAGGCATTCTTCCATGCGGATGCGTTTGCTTACGCGGATGCGTCTGTCGTTCATGTACGCGCCACGGCCTTTGGTGGCGGTGAACAGGTCGTTGCGGGTGGGGTCGTACACGACGGCCTGCTCGATTTTGCCTTTCACGGCCAAAGCGATGCTGACGCAGTACACGGGCAGGCCGTGGATGAA
>JANMTB010000122.1:0-22698 GCA_031390045.1 Polaromonas sp. | reverse complement strand
CACCATCCCGGGCTGTCCTGCGGGTAAAAATACCGGTAAGGTTTATGTCGGCCAGCGACAAGAAGGTTTTGCTGTGAATCTGGGACCCATTTTCGACTTGGTGAATGCCACCGCAGCACAGGTCACGAACCCCGCCTTGATCAACGCCTTTGCCGCAAATTCTATTCAAAACACCAATGTCACCTCTATTTCAATGGAAGTGCACAAAGACTGTTTGACAGCTGGCTCAGACCCGGTGATTGGCGGTTGGACCAGTGCCAGTCTACGACAGGCTCGTGTGTTGACTGACAAGCCAGAATCGGGTTTCCAAACGACTGAAAAAGCGGGTGGTGCATGGACGCAGGTGTCCCGTTTGGGCAACCCACTGGTCAACGAGGTGGTGATTGGCCTGAAGGACAAAGACAAGTTCAACGGTTCTAAGCCTGCCGAAGATGGTCAATTTTTAAACTACGTCACCCATCCTACCTTGCCCGCCTTGCTCGGTTTGGTCCTGACGGGTGACCTGAATGCTCTGGCGCCCACCAATATTCCGCGTACAGATTTGGCGACCGTATTTTTGACGGGCATCACGGGTGTTAACAAACCCTCTCAAGTGACGCCCTCAGAAATGCTGCGCCTCAATACGGCGATTGCGCCGGTTCAGTTTGCCGACCAAAACCGTTTGGGTGTGGCGGGCGAGGTGTTGCGCGTGGGGGGTCTGGCTAACTTGGGAAATGCGAAAGACTTGGCTGGCTTCCCGAACGGCCGTCGTCCTAAAGATGACGTCGTAGATATCGCTTTGGTCGCCATGTTGGGTGGCTTGTGCGTCATCAATGGTGACAACGATGGCTTAAAACTCAACACCATTCCGGGTGTCAATGGCGTCACGTCTGCTTGCAAGGCGTCCAGTGTGCCTTTGGGTGCGACATCCGCCAACGTGCATGATGGTGTAGACCAAGCGGTTGTGCCGTTTCTCACCAGCTTTCCCTACCTCAACACGCCGAATGCAGGTTCTCAGTAGTTTATTCACGAAGGAGTAATCGCCATGAAAACTTATCTTCCAAACGCCGCGGTTATTGCGTTGAGCCTTGCTAGTGTGCTGCTGATCGCTTGTGGCGATAGCGGTTCTTTGCAATCCAACAATGCAGGGTTGTCGGAGAATCCAGTAGCTACCAGTGCCAGCGAGATCTCAGTATCTGCAACGACCAGCGCGGCAGGCGCTTTTAGCTTTGTTAACATGATGGCGAGTAGCCAAAATGACAGGGCTGAACCGCTGGCAGGCGGAGCAGCAGTTTTAGCGACCAGTGAGACCGATGAGCCTAGCGTATAGGTATAGCTAAGCTAAACCGTCAACTGGGGGTGATGCGGAGCTTCCGTGTCGCCCCCATTTCATAGATGAGGGGTTAAATAATGTGCAGTCTCCGCCAATTACCACTGTTACTTTTGGTAGGTGTGGTTGCGATAGCCCACGCCGCAGGCCGCGACTTGACGCCAAGCAGTGACAACCAAGTGATAGAGACGCTGCCTGCACGCGTACGCAGCACGACCCTGACCAGTTCGCCTGAAACGGCTGCTGTCACCGCCCGTCAGGCCATCACTTTGGCTAGGCAAACGGCAGACACACGCTATTTAGGCCGAGCACAAGCAACGTTGGCACCTTGGTGGGATAAAAAAGATGCCCCAGTAGAACTTGCCGTCCTACAAGCCACCGTGTTGCAAAGTCGGCATGAATTTGACGCGGCTCGCGTGGTGTTGAGCCAAGTGCTAAAACGCGAGCCCAGCCATGCGCAAGGCTGGCTGACCCTGGCGACGCTAGAACGCTTGTCCGGAAACTATCCGGCGGCCTTGCTGGCCTGTGACCAAGTGGCACGCGCGGGCGCCGCCCTGTATGCGCATGCCTGCAAGTTTGAAACCGTGTCGCTGCAAGGCGGCCAAGACCAAGCCAGACGCGGACTGCAAGACCTGCAGCGGCAAACAACCGACGCCTCCATACAAGCCTGGTTGCTGTCCCTGCAGGCTGAAAACGATGAGCGGGCGGGTCGCGACCCGCTGGCATGGTCTGGCTACCAGGCCAGCCTGGCACTTGAGCAAGATGGGTATACGGCATTGGCTGCCGCTGATTTGTTGTTGCGAACCCAACGACCGCAGGAAGCAAAGTCACTGCTGGCGGGACAACCCAACAGCGATGCCGTGTTGATACGGCGCGCGCAAGCTGCCAAGCTGTTGCAAGACCCAGCTTGGCAGGCCATGGCTAAAGAAGTGCGAGAACGGTTTACCGCACTGGCGTTGAGGGGCGATACCCCTGCGACGCATGCCCGTGAACAGGCCTTGGCGTACTTGTGGTTGGACGCCGATGGTGCGCGGGCTTTGCAAGCAGCCAAGCTGAATTTGACGTTACAAAAAGAACCCTTTGACTGGTGGTTGGCCATGGCCAGCGCCAAGCTTGCTGGCCAAAATGTAGAGACGCAAGAACTGCGAACTCAAGTGAAGAATTTAGGCTTGAGCGATGCTCGATTGTCTGTTTTTTTTAAATGATTTTTATGAAATTTCATAACAACTATTTTTGGCGAGCACTTGTACTGGCAATAGTTTTGTCGATGGGTGCTGGCTCGTCGGCATGGGCACATAAAGCCAGCGATGCCTATTTGGAGTTTATCGAAAACGCACCTGTAAGCGGCATCCCGTCTGTTGATAAAGCTGCAGAAAAACAATCTGCTGTTAAATTCTCTATCGCCCTGCGTGATTTAGATGCCGCTTTAGACTCACTCGACGCGAACAATGATAGAAGTCTTGTCTGGGGTGAAATCCGTCAAAACCTACCCATCATCCAAGCGTGGGTAGCTGACGGTATACGTATCGATTGCAACCCTCGCAGATTAGAATTAGTTTGGATCTTTGAATCCTTGGAAGAAAGATCGGATGGCGTCTATGCTCGAATGGGTACGTCGTTTAGTTGCCCAAATACTAACGCTATCAGCGTTGACTACCAGTTGATGAAAACACTTGATTCGACTCACCGGTTGTTGATAGCAGGCACCCTGCATGGGCATGCGCTTGCCGCGGTGTTATCTCCACAAATCAAACACAGCCTCATCCTCCAAGAGGAGAACAAGAACCGTGTTAAGGATTCGGCGCAAAGCGGCCTGTCTGCATTCGCTCAATTTTTCCCGGTGGGCATTTACCACATCGCCACGGGTTATGACCATTTAGCCTTTTTGCTTTCTTTGCTACTGCCCATCGTCTTGCTGCAGCGTGGCAAGTCCGCCCCTGAACAGTTACCTATACGACCTGGGTTGGCTGCTTTAATACGCACTGTCACAGGCTTCACCGTGGGGCATTCAATCACGCTGGTACTGGCTACGTTGGGCTGGATTGGGTCACCTGCTTGGGTAGAGCCTGCCATAGCCATTAGCATTGGTATCTCTGCCTGGCTGAACCTCTACCCGGTGCGTTGGGTACGTAGCGATGTTTTAGCCCTTGGCTTTGGGTTGATTCATGGGCTTGGATTTTCCAGCGCCATACTTGAGGCTAACGTCAGCGAGACTTTGCTGCCATGGGCCTTAGCAGGCTTTAACCTAGGCGTAGAAGCTGGCCAACTGGTCGGCGTAGCCCTATGGTGTGGTCTGCAACTGGTGCTAACCCGAAGCCCGTGGCATGAACGCGTCGTGGTACGTGGCGGCTCATGGGTGCTGTTGCTGTTGGCGGGCTTTTGGACAATTCAACGCACAGTGGTTACTTAGCAGCAACCTGCTGCACAAAATCATTTAAGACCAGCTCGCTTAATTCAAGCCGTGGCATTTCTTATATTTGCGCCCACTGCCGCAGTAGCACAAATCGTTGCGCCCTGGCTCTGCGGTTTTGCGCACTTGCTCCACCCGCGGGCCTATGGCTTGCCACATTTCTCGCAAATCGTACACCGCCCAAACCGCTTCGCCGAAAGCTTCCAACCGAGCTTTGGACATGCTGGGCGGACCCTCAGATCCGTCTTCTTGCTCTAAAACGGATAGTTCGGGTGGTTCGGTGTCGTCTTCAGTCAACGCGACCATCGCGCTCAAAGCTTCATCCAACCACTTCACGGCATCTTTGTCTTTGGCGGGGGCGATCCAGTCGTCTGGCCAAGCTTCAACTGCAAACATAAATCCCAGCGCCCAGACTTGGCCAAACGCCGGCACGTCTTCTCCCGGGTTGTCGCGCATGGCAGTGGCGCGTTCTTCGGGTCCCAGGCTGGCCATCACGCCGCGCACGTCCATCACTTGCGGGTAAAAAGCGCGGTCGTCTTCTAGGCTTTCGACATCGGCGTCTAGTGACGCGCTGATTTCTTTCCAGCGGCGGCTCCAGAGCTTGAAAAAAAGCTCAAACTGCGCATCGTCGGCAAACTTGCCTTCACCGTCTTCGCCAGTGTCTAAAAGAATAGGCAAATATTCATCGGGTGTCACGATACGGCGGCCACAGATCAACGCTGCCATGAAGCCTTCGCAAAACTCCCACTGCGGCGTCTCAGAGTTGCGGGTGCGCAACTCGTCCAAAATGTCATCTAATAAATCGTAATCGTCAGGGGTCAAGGGGGTCGAAGCGCCGTCGTCGGAAGGGGTGTTGCTGCTGTTTGGCATGGCTGTATGCGTTGTTGGTTTTGAAAATATACTGCTATTATCTCGCGCTACTCTGAAATCTCTTAAAAATCTCTGAAGTGAACCCCATAAAATGCACATGTTGACACAACTCAAGCGGCTCAACGCCGACTACCCACTTCGCTACACACCGTTTGTGCTGTGCATCTTTTTTGCTTTGCTTTGCGTGTTTACCATCGTCGGTTTCGGGGTGGGCTGGCTTTTGTTTGTTTTGTTTGCGGGTTTAAGCGCCTTGGGTTTTTATGATTTGAAGCAAACCAAGCGTTCTATTTTGCGCAATTACCCCGTGATTGGGCATTTGCGGTTTATTTTTGAATACATCCGCCCTGAAATTCGCCAGTATTTCGTCGAAAGCGATTCTGAGGCCACGCCGTTTTCGCGTTCGCAGCGCTCATTGGTTTACCAGCGCGCCAAAGGCGACCCAGACAAACGTCCGTTTGGCACCCAGCTGGACGTGAACGCCATTGGCTACGAGTGGATCAACCACTCGATTGCGCCCACAACGCTAGCGTCGCACGATTTCCGCATCACCATTGGCGACGCGTCGTCTGGTTGCACCCAACCCTACAACGCCAGCATTTTCAACATTTCAGCCATGAGTTTTGGGGCGTTGAGTGCCAATGCGATTTTGGCGCTCAACTCGGGTGCTAAGCGCGGCAATTTTGCGCACGACACGGGCGAAGGCTCGATTTCAGAGCACCACCGCGTACATGGTGGCGATTTGATCTGGGAAATTGGCTCGGGTTATTTCGGCTGCCGCAACGATGACGGCACGTTCAACGAAGCCAAATTTGCTGAAAATGCCACCCTGCCACAGGTCAAAATGATTGAGCTGAAACTCAGCCAAGGCGCGAAACCCGGCCACGGTGGCGTGCTGCCTGGCGCCAAGGTGACGCTTGAAATTGCCAACGCACGTGGGGTCGCCGTCGGTGTCGATTGCCTCTCCCCCTCCACACACAGAGCGTTTGCCACGCCGGTGGAGATGCTGCAGTTCATAGACAAGCTACGCATCTTGTCCGGCGGTAAGCCAACCGGCTTCAAACTCTGCATAGGCCACGCTTGGGAGTGGTTTGCCATCGTCAAAGCCATGCAAAAAACCGGTATCACGCCAGACTTTATCGTGGTGGATGGGGCTGAGGGTGGCACGGGCGCTGCCCCGCTAGAGTTTACTGACCATGTGGGCAGCCCACTGCAAGAAGGCCTCTTGTTGGTGCATAACACGCTAAGGCGTTAACTTACGCGAAAAAATCAAAATAGGCTGCGCTGGTAAAGTCGTTAGCGCCTTCGATATCAGCCGCATGATGGCGCTGGGCGCCGATTGGTGCAACTCCGCGCGGGGTTTTATGTTCTCACTCGGCTGCATCCAAGCCCAAACCTGCCACACCGGTAACTGCCCCACAGGTGTGACCACCCAAGATGCCCACCGCCAGCAAGCACTGGTCGTGCCCGACAAGGCCGAGCGCGTTTATCAGTACCATGAAAAAACCCTAGAAGCGTTGAAAGAAATGGTTCAAGCGGCAGGGCTGCAGCACCCGCACGATATCACAGCCTTCCACATCTCCCAGCGCGTCAGCGAAGGCGAAGTCCGCCTGCTGGCCAACGTAGTGCCTCGCGTCAAAGCCGGTTCGCTTTTGGATGACAACATTGGCGACGACCACAAAGTCTATATAAATTACTGGCATAAAGTCACTGCGGACAGTTTTTTGCTACAAATTTAATAGCTGCTTAGGCAATAAATACGAAGGCTACACCATAATTTTTTGCCTATTTTGTTTATAAAAAACGTTTATTTTGCTCGTTTTCATCGATAGGAAATAAGTATGCAAATCGAACAATTTATTCTGACCAATGAGCCAGCCATACGCTTGGGATTTTTTCTGGGTATCTTTTTCGTGATGGTTGCGTGGGAATTGCTTGCACCACAGCGTACATTAAAGCTGTCGAAGCTGTTTCGTTGGACTAACAATCTGGGGTTGGCTGTATTGAATACGGTTCTAGTGCGCTTATTGTTCCCATTTGCGGCGGTAGGCATGGCTGCCTATTGCGCCAAGCAGGGCTGGGGAGTGTTAAATCAATTTGCGGTGCCATTTTGGTTGGCTGTACCACTGGCTGTGGTGTTGATGGATTTTGTGATTTGGCTGCAACATGTCATGGTGCATCATGTGCCTGTGCTGTGGCGTTTGCATCGCGTGCACCATGCCGACCCAGACTATGACCTCACTACAGGTAGTCGTTTCCACCCGATTGAAATTATTTTGTCGATGTTGATTAAATTTGTCACGATTGCCCTAGTTGGCGCA
The DNA here is from genome assembly GCA_031390045.1 of Polaromonas sp. Taxonomy (GTDB): domain Bacteria; phylum Pseudomonadota; class Gammaproteobacteria; order Burkholderiales; family Burkholderiaceae_C; genus Aalborgiella. The sequence continues at coordinate 15,791 of JANMTB010000122.1, read as the reverse complement.
CCTGTGCTGGCTGTGGTGTTGTTCGAAATTATTCTAAGTAGCGTAGCCATGTTTAACCACGGCAATGTACGCCTGCCTGTAGGCTTAGACAGTGTGTTGCGTTGGTTCATTGTCACGCCTGATATGCACCGTGTGCATCATTCGGTTGTTGTGGACGAAACCAATTCAAACTACGGTTTCAATCTAAGTTGTTGGGATCGATTATTCGGTACTTACCGTGCGCAACCGCGTGCTGGGCAACTGGGAATGACGATTGGTATTGACGGTTTTACCAACTCTAGTGAAATTGTACGACTGGATGGCATGTTGTTGATGCCGTTCAGGCAAAAAGTACCTGATACAGAGCCTTCTAAACATTCGAGTCTTTAGCTCATTCGATGACTTTTTTTGCCGCATATTTGATAGCAACTTAGGTATTAAATACGACGGCTGTGTGCCAATTTGTCCCTAAAATTTAATTAAATCTGTCATTCCCGCGAAGGCGGGAATCCAAAATCGCCATGTTTACTGGCAATTTTGAGTAATTGGAATGTATTGACTAGTCAGCTAACTAGTCATAAAATGAAACCAATTAGAAAGTGAGGTTCCCCATGCATACATGGCCAGTCCAAGACGCGAAAGCGCGTTTCAGTGAGTTTTTAGACGCTTGCATAGCCAGTGGCCCACAAATTGTGACGCGACGCGGTGCTGAAACGGCGATATTGGTACCTATCGAACAGTGGAAGCGCTTGAGTAGCGCTGCCAAACCTACGCTCAAAGAGCTCCTATTGAGTGATGCTGACAGAGCTGATTTTGAAATTCCAGCACGTGGCACATTAAAACGCCGCCCAATTCCCGAGCTATAAAGAGCATGTATTTGCTTGATACAAACGTGGTCTCTGAGTTTCGCAGGCTGCGTCCACACGGCGCTGTGCTGGCATGGCTCAGTGCTGTCGAGGATGCAGACTTGAACATCAGCGCTGTGACTTTGGGCGAAATCCAAGGGGGTATCGAGCTTACCCGCGAGCAAGACGCCGCCAAGGCAGCCGTTATCGAACTCTGGGCAGACCAAGTGGCCGATACTTACAACGTGTTGCCAATGACCGCAGAGGTCTTCAGGCTCTGGGCAAAGCTGATGCATAAACAATCTGACACTGTTTACGAGGACGCCATGATCGCCGCTACCGCCCTGACCCATAAACTGACCGTCGTGACGCGTAACATCAACGACTTTGAGCGATTTGGGGTAAAAATCATCAATCCTTTTTCGAGTTGAGCTTTAAAAATGACTAAACCCGAGCATCAATCCATCACCACCGTGCTGCACTCAGAAGAAGCCGCCACTCTCAGCATCGCGATGATTTGCCTTTTGGAATTCACCAAAGAGCTGGCTGCCAAAAGCTCAAACGGCATCACGATTGACCAAGCCGAGATAGACAAAATGGTCAAACGCCACGTCCTAGCCGCTAAAAGCAGCGAAGGGCAGGGCATGAGCTACGAGCAGGAATCGAATGTGATTGGCGAAGCTGTGAAGCTGCTGGAGGAGATGTTTAGCCAAGTGGTGACGGTGAAGCCTAAAGAACCGAAAATCGACTGAAGTATTGAAAAATGCTACATATTTAGTAGCATCTCAAACAATAAACACGCTGGCTAGGTGCCAGTTTGAGGGGTAAAATCTGTTGCTTTTTGCACCACAGCACCCACAGTCAGCATCCGCTTCGCCATACACAAAATAGCTTGATCCTTGCTCAGCAGCGTCGCTTGATGCTGCACAGCTAGATCAATAAACCGCTGGTCGTCGGGGTCTTTGCATGCCCATTTGGCTTTGGGGGCGGGGTCTACCAAAGTGGCTAGTTGGTCGAATTTGCCCAACACATCTGCCGCTGTGACTTGGTAAAAATCCATGCGGGGTGTGATCTTGGGATAAGTGAGCACTCGCTCTAACTCGATTCGCATGTCTGAAGTGGCGATCCAGTTGAGTTGTTTGCTTTCCAAACCCGCGAGCAGGGCGGGTTTGAGGGAGGCTAGGTCTGGATCGTTGAAAACGAACAAATCCAAGATGATGTTGGTGTCAAGAATCAGCACTTAATTAGGCATTTAATCGGGTTTTTTAGCACGGGCAGAGCCGGCCACCATGTCGAATCGGAATAATCGGCACTCAATCGGGCCGTTCCACATGGGGACGCGGCGGGACTCTTTGAGGCGCATTTTGGTGGGGAGCTTCATGTCGGGCGTCAACACGTGAGCGGTCCAGCCGGCGTAGTTTTTCTTCCAGTGTGTTGACAATTGCGGGAAAAACTCGTCGCCATTTTCGGTTTGAGCGGTTTCGCGTTGTCCGAAACGGGGCTGGTCAGATTGTTCGTCTTGCTCAAAATCAGCAGCATCAGGGCTGTAGTTAGCATTTTGGCGTGGGTTTTGCTGCCCGCTTTGTGGTGAATTCTCCCGCCTACCACTGCGTCTAGCGTTTTGACCCGCCACGCCGCTGATGCCAATCCGGTCGCCATACGGCGGGTTGACGATCATGATGCCGTTTTTCTTCTCGTTCTCACAGGGCGGCATCCTTTGCAACGCATCACCGCCACGGAACTGCACCACATCGGCCACACCGGCGCGCTCGGCGTTGCGGGTGGCGAAATCAACCATACGGAAGGACACATCACTGCCGAAAATCTGGATATTTGCGCGTTCTTCCGCCGTCAATATTGCCTGAGTTGCTTCACTTTTAATAGCGTCCCAAACGTGAGGTTGATACGGTAGCAGTTTCTCAAAACCAAAGCGACGGGTGGAGCCGGGCGCGATGTTGCAGGCGATTTGCGCCGCTTCAATGGCGATGGTGCCGCTGCCGCAGCAGGGGTCGTAAAACGGCGCGAACTCGCCGGTTTCTTCATCAATCGTGTTAATCCAACCGCTGGCGGCGATCATGGCGGCAGCCAAAGTCTCCTTCAGCGGTGCTTCGCCGGTGTCTTGCCGCCAGCCGCGCTTGAAAAGCGGTTCGCCCGAGGTGTCGATGTAGATGGTGGCGGTATCTGTCGTTAGATGTGCGTAAATTCGCGCATCAGGCCACTGCGTGTTGACATCGGGACGGATGCCGGTTTTGAAGCGGAAGCGGTCGGCAATCGCATCTTTGATCTTGAGAGCTGCAAAATTAAGCGACTGTAGCGGGCTGTGCTGCGCGGTGATCTCGATTTTGAAGCTTTCTTTGGGCGTGAACCAAATCTCCCAGGCCACGTCGCTGGCGGCTTTGTACAGGTCTTGCTCGTTTCGGTACTCGCCTACGTGCAACTGCACCAGCACGCGTTGGCACAGGCGGCTGTAGAGATTGAGCCGCATGGCGTCGCGCCAAGATGATCGCAAATTCACGCCGCCGCGCATCACGCGCAAGTCTTCGCCTTGCAAACCGGTTATCTCATGCACCTCTTGCGCTAAAAAGTCTTCTACGCCAGCGGCGCAGGGGAGGAAAAGTTGCAGTTGGTTCATGGCTTGTTTTTCTTATTGTTATAGAAGGAAAAGGTAAATTTAAAGCAATTTTCGCAGATTGGTGGGCGCTATCTTCAAGGCGTCGCGGTATTTGGCCACGGTGCGGCGGGCACAGTCTATGCCTTGTTCTTTCAGCATGGCGGCGATTTTATTGTCGCTGAGGGGTTTTTTCGGGTTTTCAGCCGCGATAAACTGCTTGATCAGCGCCCGCACCGCTGTGCTGGACGCGTTGCTGCCGCCTTCGGCGCTCAAACCTGAGCCGAAAAAATACTTCAATTCATACGTGCCAAACGGTGTGCTCATGTACTTGGCAGTGGTGACGCGGCTGATGGTGGATTCGTGTAGACCCAGTTCATCGGCGATGTCGCGCAACACCAGCGGACGCATGGCAAGCTCGCCATGAATCAAAAAGCCCTTTTGCCGCTCAATGATGGCGTTGCTGACGCGCAAAATCGTGTCAAACCGCTGTTGAATGCTTTTGATGAACCAGCGTGCTTCCTGCAGTCGCTGTTGCAAAGCCATCGCGCCTGAAGCACCTTCGCCTTTGAAGTTTTTCAAGGCATTGGCATAAATGTCATGCACCCGCAGCTTGGGCATGATGTCGCTATTGAGCTGTGCGCGAAACTGCGGTTCAGCACCGGGTTTACTGCGACCTAGAGCGACGACGAACACATCAGGCACGATGATGTTTCGGTGCACATCAGCAAAAATGCGGCCCGGTTTGGGTTCTAGGCGAGCAATCATCGTGATGGCATCTTTGATGCTGGCTTCAGATTCTCGACAGAGCTGTACGAGTTTTTTCAAATCGCGTCTTGCCAGCAAATCAATGGGCTGCTTCAAAATGCTGAGCGCGCTTTGGCAAGTTTGCTTGGCTGGCGTCGGTTGAATCGATTCGAGATTTAAGATGTACAACCTAGCTTTGACTTGCAAGCTCAAGCATTCGCTCAAATCACGAGCACCCACGCCTGTGGGCTCTAAACTTTGCAGTAAATGCAGCGCCACAGTGAAGCGATGTACCAATTCGTCTTGCTGCTCAACATCGTTAGCATCGCCAAGGCTTTGCGCTAATGATTGCAAGCTGTCTTCTAAGTACCCATCATCGTTGAGTGATTCGATCAAGTAGCGCAGCGCGGCGCTGTCAAGTTCGCTCAATCGTAACGACAAAGCTTGCCTGTGCAAATGCATGGTGAGCGACTCTTGCTGGCGTGCCAATTCGGTCGCGTCTAATGTGGATTCTGAATTTTTTTGAGAGCTGTTGGATGTCGGCGAAGCTTGCGCATCTCCACCCCATTCACTGTCATCGGGCGAGATATCAACGCTGCCATCGCCGTCCCAATCGCCGGGTGAAGTTATCGATTCTGCAATATCATCAGAATTTGAATTGACAGAAATTTCATGTGAAATATTCTGCTCTGTATTGGCTGTAGATGGCGTATTTACTGAATCAATAGCTATTAAATCAATAGCAATTTCTGGACCAAACTCTTCACGTATGGCTTCCTCCGTTTCACGCTCTAAAAACGGGTTGTCGTCGAGTGCTTGTTCAACTTCTTGGCTGAGCTCCAAGGTCGAGAGTTGCAAAAGTCGAATCGATTGTTGCAGTTGCGGCGTCAGCGATAAATGCTGCGACGTGCGTAAAGAAAGCCCTTGTTTCACGAAACCCTTGCATCACATCGTAAAGTTTTCGCCAAGATACACGCGCCGAACTTCGGCGTTGGCAATGATGTCAGCTGGCGTTCCTTCGGCGAGCACTTGGCCGTCACTGATGATGTAGGCGTGGTCGCAAATGCCCAAAGTTTCGCGCACATTGTGGTCGGTGATGAGGACGCCGATGCCGCGTGATTTCAAGAAGTTGATGATCTTTTGAATCTCAATCACAGCGATCGGATCGATACCTGCAAACGGTTCGTCCAACAAAATAAAGCGGGGTTGAGTCGCCAAAGCGCGCGCAATTTCAACACGTCGGCGCTCGCCGCCTGACAGCGATAAAGCGGTAGACTGACGTAAATGGTCAACATGCAGCTCTTTTAGTAATGTGGTCAAACGCAATTCAATATCGGCTTTATCGAGCGATTTGCCTGCCTTAGGGCCATCGTGGTATTTTTGTAATTCCAGCACGGCGCGCACATTTTCTTCAACATTCAACTTGCGAAAAATAGATGTTTCTTGCGGTAAATAGCTCAAACCTAAGCGTGAGCGGCGATGAATTGGCAAATGCGCAACTGATTGCCCGTCAATCGAAATGCTGCCCGCATCGGTATGTACCAAGCCGACGATCATATAAAATGAGGTGGTTTTGCCGGCACCATTGGGGCCTAAAAGCCCAACAACCTCGCCTTTATTGACCTGTAGCGACACATCTTTAACTACTTTACGTTTGCCGTAAGATTTTTGCAGACCTTCAACCTTGAGCACACCTTCAGTGGTGAGCGTTGTTGGCGTCACTTTTTCTCTCCGCCCAAGGTGGTGCTTTGTCGCAAATTGCCTTGTGGTGCAGCAGCTGGTACCGCAGTAGTTGTGGATTTAGGGCTCAAAATAGCGCTGACACGGCCACCGCTGCCACCTTGGCCAGCGCCACCGTCAACGGTGTAAACATCCGTGGTGTTGTCATAGACCACCAGACCACCCACGATTTCATCGTTCAGCGATGCACCTTTTAAGCGTTTCAAATTGGCGTTTTTGATTAATTTGACTTTGTCCGCTTTGCCATCGTATTCAATCGTGTCTGCCACACCTTCGATCCATTCATCAACGCCGTTTTCACGCTTTTGCTTGAAGTAAGCTTGTACATTGCCGTTTGATGTGATAGTGGCAAATTGAAAGCCTTGCGGATCTTGCCGAACATCCACACGACCGCCGCGCATAGCGATTGTGCCTTTGGTGATGATGACGTTACCCGTGAACACGCTGGTTTGCTTTAAATCGTCGTATTTCAAAGCATCTGCTTGTGCGTTGAGCGGCTTGTCACGGTCGGCTTTTTCAGCCCAGGTAGATGTAACAAACAAACCAAGCGCTACAACACATAAGCGAGCTATCAAATTTTTTGAAATAGTGGTCATAAACAACAATCTGGAAGTTACAAGCTATGGTTTTGAAAGGATTTTGTAATTTGAGGGTACGAATCTTGCTTAAAACCATTGTAGCAATAACAAGTCAATAAAAAAGCCCCCAGTTTTCACAGGGGGCTTTAAATTTACTAGCTTGCAAGGATTTGCAAAGCTTTACATAAAAATATTATTTAAATTAATATTAAATGAGCTATTAAATTTAAGCCTTGGTCTCATTTGCCAAAAATTCAGCCACTTGCAAAGCGCGTGTCATGCCTTTAGCCAAGCCTGAATCGGTATAAAACTTGCCACCAATGCCCAGTGACGGTACACCTTGAATTTTATACTCATTGCTTAACTGCTTCGCGCGTGACACTTTGGTGTTAACGGCAAACGAATTAAAGGTTTCAACAAATTTTTGCTGGTCTAAGCCTTGCTTCACTGCCCAAGCAGCAATACCCTCTTGCGTATTGAGGTTTTGCTTGTCAGCATGGATAGCGGTAAACACTTTGCGCTGCATGTCATTGACTTTACCCATGGTTTCTAAGGTGTAAAACAGCTTTTGCAAAGGCACAGCGGCTTCTTGGAAAGCGACTGGGACGCGTTTGAAATTGATATTGGCAGGCAATTTTTTCAGCCAAGCTTCTAGCTCAGGCTCAAACGCATTGCAGTGTGGGCACCAGTAGCCAAAAAACTCAATCACTTCCACTTTGCCGCCGGCATTTTCAGTGGGTATGGCTTTGTCCAAAGACAAATAATCAACGCCAGATTGAGGCTTGGCAGCTTGTGCCTGTGCTGTTGTATTTGACAGCAAAGCGATGGCTGACAGCGATGTCACAGCGGCAGTGGCTACAGCGACTTGGGTAAATTGGCGACGTTGCATTAAATTAACTCCTTAGGCTCACAAAATAATAAGTTCACAAAAACACATAAGACGATTAATAAATTCAAAAGTTCAAAAGTTCAAAAGTTCAAAAGTTCAAAAGTTCAAAAGTTCAAAAAATCGATATTAAAACACTAACGTTGTACCCGAACCAAAGCCGCATCTGCGCCGGTGGCGCTGATTTTGTCTTTCATCCTGTCGGCATCTTCCTCTTTGTTAAACGGACCACTCCTCACTCTGTACACCGTACGGCCCGACTGCTCTCGCTCCGTCACTTTGGCTTCTACCCCAATGAGCGACAAGCGCGCACGCTGAGCTTCAGCATCTTCAGGGGTGCGAAATGCACCAGCTTGCACGAAATACATAAACGGCTCATTGGTCGAATTGGATGACCTAGGGTCATTTTTTTGCTTCAACATGTCACCCAGCGGATCACCTGAAGGCGATTTTCCTGTTGGTGTTGGGGCAGTTTTGGCAGTACCAGCCGCAACGGAAGGGCCTAAAGAGCCAGGAACCACTGGTGTCGATGCACTGCCAGTCGCCGCTGCAGAAGGCGATGTGGGGTTAGTTGGGTTAGCAGGTTTTGCTGGTTTTTCAGGCGGCATTGCAGGCGCATTGTTCGCCGTTACTTTGGGTGTAACAGTAGATGCAGGCGCGGCAGCATTTGTAGGTGATGCAGTGGGGCCGGTAGGCGCTGCGCCAGGCAACGCAGGCGGTGTCGGTTTCGCAGGGTTTTTGCCCTGCAACGCGCTGTTAGGGTCCCAGTCTTTGTTCTTTTTTGACTCGGTGGCGTCAGACTCGCTGGTGTGAACTTGCCCTTTGTTGTTGAAAGGCGATGGTGTTTTTGTGACAAATACAGCCACAGCCAAAGCCGCAGCCAAGCCCAGTACCACGCCAATCATCAGGCCTAATATCGTTCCACCGCGTTGTTGTTTCATAGTCGTTTTTTTCATTTTCGCACCATTACTGTGTAAATATACATATAAACAGATTTTACATTTTCTCAGGTGCGGACACACCCAATACCGTCAAGCCATTGCGAATCACCTGCGCTGTTGCAGCAACCAAGGCCAAGCGAGCCGTTTTAATCTGCACATCGTCCACCAAAATGCGCTCGGCATCGTAATAGCTGTGGTAGCAAGATGCTAAATCGCGCAAATAAAAGGTCACATCATGCGGTGCAAAATCTATTGCTGCTGAAGTCAGCATTTCAGGGTATTTAGCCAATTGCAACATCAAGGCTAGCGCTTGCGGACTGGTTAAAGGGCTAAGGTCGGCTGTTTTGAGAGTTGCAATGTCACCGCCAGAAGCTGCCCAAGTGTTCAATATCGAGCAAATCCGTGCATGTGCGTATTGCACGTAATACACAGGGTTGTCATTGTTTTTGGCAAGTGCCAAGTCCACGTCGAACACGTATTCGGTATCTGGCTTGCGGCTTAGCAGGAAGAAACGCACGGCGTCTTTGCTGGTCCACTCGATCAAATCGCGCAGCGTCACGTACGAGCCAGCACGTTTGGAGATTTTGACCTCTTCACCGCCACGCATTACCCGCACCATGGTGTGCAACACGTAGTCGGGGTAACCGAGTGGAATGCCCACGTTGGCGGCTTGCAGGCCAGCACGCACACGGGCTATGGTGCCGTGGTGGTCGGTGCCTTGAATATTCACTGCCTTTGCAAAGCCGCGCTGCCATTTGGTGATGTGGTAGGCCACGTCGGGTACGAAATAGGTGTATTGAGGCGTTTGGTCTAGCGCATCCGAAGGTACAGATTTCCGCATCACACGGTCTTTGTCATCGCCGTAATCGGTCGATTTCAGCCACAGGGCACCATCTTGCTCGTAGGTTTTACCCGCAGCTTGTAACATTTGTACAGCTATGTCGACCAAGCCGTCTGAATACAAACTCGATTCAAGATAATAGTTGTCAAATTTGACCGAGAAGGCCTGCAAATCCAAATCTTGCTCGCGGCGCAAATAGGCCACTGCGAACTCACGAATCGACACCAAATCCTCCAAATCACCTGACGCCGTGGTGCTGCGATCATCCGCTGAAACGGTCTTTTTCGCTATGTAATCAGTAGCTATATCGGCAATATAATCGCCGTTGTAAGCCGCTTCTGGCCACTGTGTATCGCCTGGCTTGAAGCCTCTACCGCGGAGCTGGGTGCTTTTGGTCAGCGTGCCGATTTGCACACCCGCGTCGTTGTAATAAAACTCGCGGTACACATCCCAGCCCTGAGTTTGGTACAAATTGCAAATCGTATCGCCTAGGGCTGCTTGCCTGCCATGGCCAACGTGCAAAGGGCCGGTCGGGTTCGCAGATACAAACTCCACCATCATTTTTTTGCCAAGACTTGCCTGGTCTCCGAAGCATGTAGCGCCTACGAGCACTTCGCGGATAACCTGTTGCTTTGCTTCGGGTTTGAGGCTAATGTTTAAAAAGCCAGGTCCAGCTATGTCGATAGATTCAACCCAACGTGTAAAAGACGCTGTTTTTTGTAGCGCGTCACGCAGTGTCTCAGCCACTTGTCGTGGGTTTTTGCCCAGCGGTTTGGCCAATTGCATAGCCGCAGTCGAAGCAAAGTCGCCATGGGAGGCAACTTTGGGGGATTCAAAAGCCGCTTTGGCACCAGCACCTGGCAGTAAATTTTGCAGCTCGCCAGCTAAAGCTTCGAGCAAATCGTGTTTTAAAGAAAGCATCCTGCGATTTTAAGTCGGTATTGGTGACAAGTAGCTAGCTTTTACTTTCTCCATAGAAAAAGAGGGATCGAGTGTGATTTAGGTTTTAATTTGATTTAATTATGAGACCAAACAGGTTGTCATGTGAAGTAGTCATGTCGTCAGTTCCAACCTTGTTACCTAGCTCTTCGTTGCCAACGCGAAGGTATGGCGGGCGATTTGATCATTCTCTTGCGAGGCAAAGATCCGCACCACGCAGCGTGAAGCCGCGGCGCTGACAGGATTTTTCACAGAATGATTGCGACCCTTGTCGAGTACGACGCCCATCCAGGATAAATGGCTACAGATCCCGGCGCGCACTTGTGGATCGTTTTCACCAATGCCGCCTGTGAAGACGAGCAGATCGATGCCATCCAGTGCGGCGATCATGGCGGCGATCTGCTTGCCAAGGGCGTAGCAAAACATCTGGATCGCAAGCTGCGCATTGGCGTTGTGCAAAGCAGCCTCATGCAGTCGCCGCATATCGCTGCTGATGCCCGAAATCGCCAACAGGCCAGACTTGTGATCGACCAAATCCGCAAGCTTGGCGACATCAAACTTCATCTCTCGCATCAAGTAGAGCAGAACACCTGGATCTATGTCGCCAACGCGCGTGCCCATGATCACCCCACCGGTGGGCGTCAAACCCATGCTGGTGTCAACCGATTTTCCGTTTTTGACGGCAGTCACGCTAGCGCCGTTGCCTAAGTGAGCGATGACGATGCGATCAGGCAGGTCAGACCCAATTTCGTACAGGATAGATTCGTACGACAGGCCGTGGAAGCCGTAGCGCTGGATGCCAGCCGATTGCAATTCTTGGGGGATCGGCAGCACTCGCGCTACATCAGGCATGCCTGCGTGAAAGGCGGTATCGAAACATGCTACCTGTGGAAGACCAGGAAATTGCTCCTGCACAAATTGAATGAATGAGAGTGCTATTGGCATATGCAGCGGCGCAAAAGCGACCGCCGCTTCGAGCTGCTGCACCACTGAAGCATCCAGCAGGCAATGCTGGCGCAAAGCAGGGCCACCATGCACGACGCGATGTCCTATGGCTTCTGGCGTAGGCAAGCCGGGCTGGCTTAGAAAGTCTTTGACGGACGCAATTGCTGATGCTATGTTGGCGCTGGCAATAGTGGTTGCCGATAATTCCTCTAAGTGCCCTGCCCGCACTCGGAACAAACCGAATTTGAATGAAGATGAGCCGCTGTTGAGCGCCAGAACGATCATCGGTGTTATTGGCTCCAGCGCCAGTCTTTGACTTCGGGCATGTCGTCCCCATGCGTGCTGATATAAAGCTTATGTCGCGCGATGGTGGCCTGATGGCGCGCGGTTTCGGCCCCGACCAAGTTCGCAAAGCGAGGGATTCGCGTGATCGCGTCCAACGCCAGTTGATAGCGGTCAAGTTGATTCAAAACCACCATGTCAAAAGCGGTGGTGGTGGTGCCCTCTTCTTTGTAGCCACGCACGTGGAAGTTGTCATGGTTATGGCGACGGTAAGTCAGTTTGTGTATCAAGGCTGGGTAGCCATGGAAGGCGAAGATAACCGGCTTGTCTTGGGTGAACAGCGCATCAAACGCATCGTCGTGCAGACCATGTGGATGTTCAGACTCCGGCTGGAGCACCATCAAGTCCACTACGTTGACAAATCGAATGCGAATATCGGGCACATAAGTGCGTAACAGTGTCACTGCAGCCAATGCTTCAAGCGCGGGTACGTCGCCGGCGCATGCGATCACAACGTCTGGGTCGGCGCTGCTTTCTGCGCCACCATGGCTGGCCCATTCCCAAATGCTAGCACCCACAGTACAGTGGCGAACAGCTGCGTCCATGTCCAGCCATTGCGCCTGAGGCTGTTTGCCCGCAATGATCACGTTGACGTAGTTGCGGCTGCGCAAGCAGTGGTCGGTGACAGACAGCAGGCAGTTGGCATCGGGCGGAAGGTAAATGCGCACGATCTCGGATTTCTTGTTTGCAACATGGTCCATGAAACCGGGGTCTTGGTGCGAAAAGCCATTGTGGTCCTGCCGCCACACGTGCGATGTGAGCACGTAGTTCAGCGATGCAATCGGCTCGCGCCAAGGAATCTGCTTGCTTACCTTCAGCCATTTGGCGTGCTGGTTGAACATGGAGTCGATGATGTGGATGAATGCCTCGTAACACGAGAACAAGCCGTGTCTACCGGTCAACAAGTAGCCCTCCAGCCAGCCCTGGCACAGATGCTCGCTCAATATTTCCATCACTCGGCCGTCCGCACTGAGGTTGGTATCGTTATCCTCTATGTCTGCCATCCAGGCTTTGCCGCTCACGGCATAGACAGCATCCAGGCGGTTGGAGGCGGTCTCGTCTGGGCCGAAGATCCTGAAGTTTTGGGTTGCTAGATTCAACTTCATCACATCGCGCACAAATCCGCCCATCACGCGCGTGGCCTCTGCGTCCGCGCTACCGGGTCGGGGCACCGCAACGGCATAGTCGCGAAAATTGGGCATGACCAAATCCTGCAATAAGCCTCCGCCGTTGGCATGCGGGTTGCAGCTCATCCGTAGGTTACCGCTGGGCGCAAGTTCGGCAAGTTCCTCTCGGAATTTGCCTGCTTCATCAAATAGCTCTTGCGACTGGTAGCTTTTGAGCCAATCTTCGAGTTGCTGTAAGTGATCGGGCGTTTTGAAGTCCGCAATCGGCACCTGGTGTGCGCGCCAAGTGCCTTCAACCGGTTTGCCATCGACAAACTTCGGGCCAGTCCATCCCTTGGGCGTGCGCAGCACGATCATTGGCCAGCGAGGCCGCTGGACGATACGCTGGACTCCGGCAGCCCGCGCTTCCTTCTGAATCTGTTGAATCAGCGCCAAAACTGTATCGAGCGTGTCCGCCAGGCTTTGGTGTACCTGCATCGGGTCGTCGCCCTCGACAAAAAAGGGTTCATGGCCGTAGCCGCGCATCAAATCGGTCAACTCCTCGTGGCTGATGCGTGCCAGCACGGTGGGGTTGGCAATCTTGAAGCCGTTGAGATGAAGAATGGGCAGTACCGCACCGTCGCCCACCGGATTCAAGAACTTGTTGGAATGCCAACTGGCAGCTAACGCGCCTGTCTCGGCCTCGCCGTCCCCAATGATGCAGGCGACGATCAAATCTGGGTTATCGAATGCAGCGCCATACGCATGCGCCAAAGAGTAACCCAGCTCGCCGCCTTCGTGGATGGAGCCGGGAATTTCGGGCGAGACATGGCTGGAGATGCCGCCCGGCCAGGAGAACTGGCGAAAGAGCTGCTGCATGCCGTTGCGGTTGAGCTCAATGGCCGGATAGCGTTCGGTGTAGGAGCCTTCCAGATACGAGTTCGCCACGACACCTGGCCCGCCATGGCCAGGGCCCATGATGTACATCATGTTCAGGCTGTGCTGTTTAATCAACCGATTCAAATGCACATAAATCAGGTTCAATCCAGGCGCGGTGCCCCAATGCCCCAGCAAGCGTGGTTTCACGTGAGCTAGTTGGAGTGTTACGTCTAACAGGGGGTTGTCTTGCAGGTAGATTTGCCCCACAGACAGATAGTTCGCAGCGCGCCAATAGGCGTGCATTTTTTGCAGCATATCGGCTGAAAGAGAATCATGCATCGGGATCCTTGAAATGGGTTGCCACTGCTTAAACAGGCAACCCATTTGTAACCGAACATAGCGTGCATCGTCAGTGCGATGACGCACACACATCACGGCACTTTTTGCGCGTTACAAATTAAAAAAGCCCACCATAGCGGGCTTTTAGAGGTTTTGATAAACTATTTTAAAAAACGTGTCACTTAAAACGGAATATCGTCATCCATATCGTCAAAACCACTCGCTGCTGGTTTTGTGGCAGCGGGGCGCTGAGCTGGTGCTGACGGCGCACGTGGTGCGCTGGCTGGGCGGGCGTTGTAGTTACCGCCACCGCCACTTCCACCGTTACCACCGCCTTCGTCCCCACTCGGAGCGCCCATGCCTTGTCGGCTACCCAGCAGCTGCATCTCGGTCGCCACAATGTCGCAAGTATTTTGCTCATGACCATCTTTATTGGTGAATTTGCCGTATTTCAAACGGCCCTCAACGTACAGAGGATTGCCTTTCTTGACATATTCGCCAACGATTTCAGCCAGTTTGTCGAAAAACGTGACCCGGTGCCACTCAGTCGTTTCGATGTTTTCACCTGAGGTTTTGTCTTTTCGACGGCTGGTTGTCGCAATGCTGATGTTTGCTACCGCTTGACCGCTAGGCAAATACCGAATCTCAGGGTCGCGCCCACAGTTTCCGACCAAAATAACCTTGTTGACTGACGCCATGATGTTGATGCTCCAATGTTGTGTAAAAGTTGTGCGTTGTAGCCTGCCATTATCCTACATGCCAAACCAGCTAATTGCAGAAGATTTGATAGACGCTTATCATAGAGGGTTGTCTTCTTGACGCTAAATAGCGAAATTTTGTGAATTCTTCTGCCGATTCCTCTAACGTTGCCGCCTCTATTGCCAGCTTTGAAGCTGCTTTTGAGAAAGAAAAAGCTGCAGAAAAAGCCGCGAACGACCAAAATGGCCGTTACTTGGCGCAGGCTTTGGCTGCTCAAAAAATAAGCATTCGCGGGGCGCGGACGCATAATTTGAAGAATATCGACATTGATATTCCGCGCAACCAGCTGGTGGTGATCACCGGTTTGAGCGGCTCGGGTAAGTCGAGTCTGGCGTTTGACACGCTTTACGCCGAAGGGCAGCGCCGCTATGTGGAAAGCTTGTCCACCTACGCGCGGCAGTTTTTGCAATTGATGGACAAGCCGGATGTGGATGTGATCGAGGGTCTGAGCCCAGCCATCTCTATTGAGCAAAAAGCCACCAGCCACAACCCGCGCTCCACCGTGGGCACGGTCACAGAAATTCACGACTACCTGCGGCTGCTGTTCGCCCGCGCGGGCACGCCGTATTGCCCAGAGCACAATCTGGCTCTGCAATCGCAAACCGTGAGCCAGATGGTTGACGCCGTGCTCGCACTGCCAGTGGATACGAAGCTGATGATCCTCGCTCCGCTAGCGCGTGAGAAAAAGGGCGAGTTTTTAGATGTGTTCGCCGCCATGCAGGCGCAGGGCTATGTGCGCTTTCGGGTCGATGGGCAGGCCTACGAGTTTGACGATCTGCCAAAGCTAAAAAAGACCGAAAAACACGATATTGACGTGGTGATTGACCGACTCAAAGTGCGCGAAGACCTGAAGCAGCGCCTGGCGGAGAGTTTTGAAGCCGCGCTCAAACTGGCCGATGGCAGGGCAATTGCGCAAGAAATGGACAGCGGCGTCGAACATTTGTTCAACGCCAAATTCTCGTGCCCTGTCTGCACCTACTCCATCAGCGAGTTGGAGCCGCGCCTGTTTTCGTTCAACTCCCCCGTGGGCGCCTGCCCGACCTGTGACGGCTTGGGGCACATGGAATTTTTCGACCCCGCGCGGGTGGTGGCGTTTCCAACGCTAAGCCTCGCCAGTGGTGCGATCAAAAGTTGGGACAGACGCAATGGCTACTACTTTGCGTTGTTGGAAAGCTTGGCGAAGCACTACAAGTTTGACATTGAGCAAGCGTTTGAAAGCCTGCCCGAAAGCGTGCAAAACGCGGTACTGCATGGTTCGGGCGAAGAAGAGATTAAGTTCAGCTATGTGATGGATTCGGGCAGCTTTGAGGGCAAAAA
>JANMTB010000119.1:0-13761 GCA_031390045.1 Polaromonas sp. | reverse complement strand
TGAGGTAATTGAATGGTCGCAAGAAAGTTTTGAGCAGAAACCCTCACATCGCACGGTTGTCGAAATGGGTGGCCATGACATTGCTGATACCGACCACATGGTCACCGAAACGCTTATTCGAGGCATGTATGCCTACTGGCGTAAGGTCATGGGGGAATAAATATGAGCAATAACACGATCAATAGCATGATCGATTTCCAAACTTACTTCGAGCTGGTTAATCTTTATAACGACTACGCCATGGCATGCGATTCAGATCGGTGGGAGCAATGGCCTGATTTTTTTGTTGATGAGGGCAGCTATCGGTTACAACCGCGTGAAAACTTCGAGCAAGGTCTGCCGCTGTGCTTGCTGGCGTTTGATAGCAAAGCCATGCTACGCGACCGCGTCTATGCCGTGAAGGAAACGCTGTATCACGACCCCTATTATCAAAGGCATATTGTGGGCGCACCCCGTATCACCGCTGTGACTAATGATATGCATGGTGAACGCATTTTTTCAGAGGCTAATTATGCGGTCTTGCGAACCAAATTAGACGGTGAATCAACCGTCTACAACGTCGGCTTTTACCGTGATGTGATTGTGCGCAAACCTGATGGTTTGAAATTCGAGTCTCGATTGTGCGTTTATGACAGTGAAATGATCGCCAACTCACTTATCTATCCCATTTAATTATTTTAGGAAATTTATGACTGAAACTCTGAGTGAAAAATGGACAGATGTAGCAGCACTGGACGATGTACCCGAAGGTGATGTTATCGGTATTATTGTTGCTGACAAAGAGATCGCTCTTTACGAGGTAGAGGGCGAAATTTATGCTTCCGACAACTTTTGTACGCATGGCGCTGCACGTTTGAGTTACGGCTTTTTAGAGGGCAGAGAAATTGAGTGCCCTTTGCACCAAGGTAGGTTTGATGTCTGCACGGGCAAAGCTTTATGTGCTCCTCTGACGCAAAACATCCGCATTTATCCAACCCGTATTGATAACAATCGCATTTACTTAAATCTGATTGATAGCAATAGCTAATAAAACTAAAATTCGGATAATAATCAGGGTTTATCCGCTGCTAAAAAATGCTCACTGCGCTTAACATGTATGCATAATAATTCATATCAATTACTGATTTTTTACACATTTTGTTAATTTCGTTCTATAAATTAGGAAACTCCATGAAAACAAGTTCAACTTCTCGCCGCCAAGTTCTTTCGCGCAGCGCAGCGCTAATCGGTGCCGCATCTACTGGATTACTCGTCACCGAGCAGGCCAAAGCCCAAACAGGCAAATTGCGCGTCGGTTTGATGCTGCCTTATACGGGCACTTTTGCGCAATTGGGCGTGGCGATTGAAAACGGTTTTCGCTTGGCTATCAATGAACAAGGTGGCAAACTGGGTGGACGCGAGATTGAGTTTTTCAAGGTGGATGACGAATCTGATCCATCCAAAGGCATTGAAAACGCCAACAAACTGGTGCAGCGCGACAAGGTGGACGTGCTGGTAGGCACGGTGCACTCAGGCGTGCAAATGGGCATTCACAAAGTGGCACGTGATAGCGGTGTGTTGAGCTTGATTCCTAACGCAGGCGTACACGCTGCGACACGTGCGCAATGCGCGCCCAACGTGTTTCGCACATCGTTCAGCAACTCGCAACCAACACGTGCGCTTGGCCCTGCGATGATCGCCAAAGGCCATAAAAAAGCGGTGTGGATCACTTGGAAATACGCTGCGGGTGACGAGGCTTTTGAGGGTTTCAAAGAAGGCTATACCGCTGCTGGCGGCACGATCATCAAAGAGCTTGGCCTGCCCTTCCCTAATGTAGAGTTTCAAGCCTTGCTGACTGAAATCGCCGCTTTGAAGCCTGATGCTGTGGCTTGCTTCTTTGCAGGCGGCGGTGCGGCTAAATTCATGCGGGATTACGCCGCAGCTGGCTTGCAGGGCAAGATTCCACTTTATGGCTCAGGCTTTTTGACTGAAGGCGTGCTCGATGCCGCAGGCCCAGCCGCCAATGGCGTGATGACGACGCTTCATTACAGCGATTCACTCGACACACCGCGCAACAAAGAATTCCGTCTGAATTACGCCAAAACCTTCAAACTGCAGCCAGACGTTTACGCGGTGCAAGGCTACGACACAGGTTTGTTGTTGATTCAAGGCATGAATGCTGTCAAAGGCGATATGACTAAAAAGGTTGAGTTGTACAAAGCCATGGAATCCGCCAAGATTGACAGCCCGCGCGGCAAATGGACCATGAGCAAATCACACAACCCAGTGCAAGATATTTACTTGCGCGTTGTTGAAAACAAAGAAAACAAAGTCTTGGGTGTTGCGGCTAAAGCCTTAGCCGATTCTGGCGCGGGTTGCAAGATGTCTTAATCTGATCGAAAAAAAGCTTACCGCCTAGTCTAAAAAATAGGGAGTTTTCCTCCCTATTACCATAGCTTCGTCAATTCTCCAGCTCATTCATGGACTTCCCTACCTTTCTTATCCAGCTGCTGAACAGCGTGCAATACGGCCTGCTGCTGTTCATGCTGGCGGCTGGGTTGACGCTGATTTTCGGCATCATGGGCGTGGTGAATTTGGCGCATGGCAGCTTTTATATGCTGGGCGCGTATCTGGCTTATTGGTTAAGTACGCTGCTGGGTAGCTTGACGCTGGCCATCGTCGTGGGTATCGCGCTTGCAGTGCTATTTGGTTTGGCACTGGAATGGTTGCTGTTCAGGCATTTTTATGAACGCGACCATTTAGACCAAGTGCTGCTGACCTTCGGGTTGATCTACATTTTTGAAGAACTGCGGTCTATTTTGTGGGGCGATGACGTACATGGCGTCACCATTCCTGAAGCGTTGAGCGCGTCAATTCCGTTGACAGATAACTTGTCTTACCCCGTTTACCGGCTCTTTATGTCGGCCGTTTGTGTTGCCTTGGCCTTGGGTTTGTACTGGCTCATTGCAAAAACACGTTTGGGTATGAAAATTCGCGCAGGCGCATTCAACCGCGACATGACGGAGGCGCTAGGCATCAACATCAAACTGATTCACGCCGTGGTGTTTGCGCTGGGCGTGGGTCTTGCAGCGGTTGCTGGCATACTTTCAGCGCCTATTTCTAGCGTTTACCCAAACATGGGCTCACAAGTACTAATCATGTGTTTCGTGGTGGTCGTGATTGGCGGCATTGGCTCGGTGCGAGGTGCGTTGATTTCAGCGCTGCTGGTCGGGTTGGTCGATACTTTTGGCAAAGTGCTGTTACCGTCCATGTCTGGCATGCTGGTTTATATGCTGATGGCTGCGGTGTTGCTGTGGAAGCCAGAGGGATTGTTTAAAGCATGAGCTCGCCAAAAGCCAATCTAGAAATACTGCCGCGCGGTGTACAGATCGCGCTGGGTTTGGGCTTAATCGCCTTACTCGCCTTTCCGTTTGTTGGCACGGACTTTTACACACAAATGGTCACCCGTATGCTCATCATGGCGATATTTGCCATGAGTTTGGATTTGCTGCAGGGCGTGACTGGCTTGGTGTCTCTGGGACATGCAGCCTATTTTGGTTTAGCCGGCTATGCACTGGCTTTTTTAACACCGCAAGGAGATGCAATAAGCATTTGGTGGTCGCTGCCAGTAGCTGTATTGGCATCAGCACTGGCTGCCTTAATCATTGGATTTTTTGTCGTCCGCACGCATGGCATTTACTTCATCATGGTGACCATGGCGTTTGCGCAGATGGTATTTTTCTTGTTTTTTGACAACAAGGTTTTGGGCGGCTCTGATGGGCTCTATATCAACTTTAAACCCAGCGCACAGGTTTTCGGGATCACCCTGTTTGATTTGGATAACAAGATCACTTTTTACTACGTCACTTTGGCTTTTGCATTGCTGGTTTATGTGTTTTTGCGCCGCTTGTTGTGGAGCCCGTTGGGTCGTGCCTTGTCAGGCATTCGCATCAATGAACACCGTATGCGTGCTATGGGTTTTGGCACCTTCGGCTACAAACTGACTGCATTCACCATCGCCGGTGGTTTGGCGGGATTAGCGGGCTACTTGTGGGGGGCACAAAGTGGCTATATCAACCCAGAGTTGATGGGTTTCCACATGAGCGCGCATGCCATCATGATGGTAATTTTAGGTGGCATGGGTAACTTTGCAGGTGCGTTCATAGGGGCATTTACTTTTGAATATATTTTGCATGTTTTGAAAGATTTACCAAGCATTCAGCTGTTAGGCAAAGACATCAATCTTGGAAAACACTGGCAGCTATGGATGGGTAGTTTTATTGTGCTGGTTGTCCTGTTTGCACCGCGTGGCTTGATGGGTTTAGCAGAACGGTTCTTGCAGCGTAAAAATGCCAAAGCGAGATTGCAAAATGACTGAACTTCTTTTGTCCGCTAAAAACTTGACTAAGCATTTTGGTGGCTTGGCTGCAGTCAACGATGTGTCAATTGATTTGTTCAGAGGCCAAATTCATGCCGTGATTGGCCCTAATGGCGCTGGCAAATCAACACTGACCAATCTGGTATCTGGCGATTTGCCGTTAACGTCTGGCAGTATTCATCTGAACGGACATGATGTCACAGGCTGGCATGCTGAGAAAATATCACGACAAGGTTTAGGACGAAGTTTTCAAAAAACCAATGTTTTTTTACCACTCACTGTTTGGGACAACGTGCGGTTGGCTGCGCAGTCGCGTGACGTGCAGCAGCCTTGGAATCCCTTGTTATGGCTTCAAAATACTAAAAAGGCTACACAATCAATAGCAGCCCAGACAATAACTGCGTCGGTTATCACCTTATGTAAGCTTGAAAATCGCATGCATGCAGTAGCGGGAACCATCAGCCATGGTGAACAGCGTCAACTAGAGATTGCGATGACCTTAGCCACCAAGCCACAAGTTTTGCTGCTTGACGAACCCTTGGCTGGCATGGGCGTAGCAGAAGCTGAGCGCATGATTGAACTATTGCACACCCTCAAAAAAGACCATGCCATGCTGCTGGTTGAGCATGATATGGATGCTGTGTTTGCACTAGCTGATAAGTTAACCGTGATGGTCAACGGCCAAGTGATTGCCAGTGATAGCCCTAGCAAAGTCCGCGCTGATGCGAAAGTGCAAGCGGCGTATTTAGGTGAAGAACATGCCTGAAAAAAACATGTCTGATTTGCTCATTGACGTTCAAGGTTTGAACACGCATTATGGTGCGAGTCATATTTTGCAAGGTATAAATTTTTCAGTGCCTCGCGGCGAGACTATTGGGCTGATGGGTCGTAACGGTATGGGCAAAAGCACATTGCTCAAAAGCATCATGGGCTTGGTCAAACCAAGCTCTGGCGCAGTCACCGTCATGGGTCAAAACATGACAGGTGCACCTTCTTACAAAATAGCGCAATTAGGCCTCGCCTATGTGCCAGAGGGACGTGGTATTTTCGGCAACTTGAGTGTCACAGAAAACCTAAAAATGGCAGCTCGTGCCGGCAAATCTGCAGCAGCAAAGCTACGCGTTGAAAAGCAGCAAGACTGGGACTACGATAAAGTTTTAGACGTTTTTCCGCGATTGAAAGAACGCCTCAATCACGGCGGGCAGCAGCTTTCTGGTGGCGAGCAGCAAATGTTGACCATTGGCCGTGCCTTGATGACCAACCCCGATGTGCTGATTTTGGATGAGGCTACCGAAGGCTTAGCGCCCTTGATTGCCAAAGAGATCTGGCGCATTTGTGGTGTGATTCGTGAGTCAGGCATCAGCAGCATCATTGTCGATAAAAACTGGAAACACGTCACTCAAATCACAGACCGCAATGTGATATTGGTAAAGGGGCAAGTCGTTTTTGCAGGTAGCTCTGCGCAATTATTAGCACAGCCGGAAATACTACAACAACACTTAGGCGTTTAAGTATAGATTTTTTGCAACAATCGCATCAAAGTTTTTCGCTCTGTCGCTGTTAATTTAGAGGCTGATTTGTCTTCAAGCTCTTTCGCAGTTTGCTCAGCATCTTTCATTAACTTGCTACCAATGTCTGTCAAATGCAAACCAACAACACGACCGTCGCTAGGATGAGGTTTGCGAAATATCAGCTCCCGTTTTTCTAAGGTATTGATCATGCCAACCAAATTAGGTGGCAAAATATTTAATGCAGAACATAGTTGACGAGAACTGATACCAGGATTGTGCGTGATCAACGACAACACTGAAAAATCAACTGGACGTAATTCGTAAACAGACATTCGTTTCAGAAACAATTCAATAATGCTAAGCGCCGCTCTGCGTGCGTTATAGCCAAGCAAAGACTCGAGATAACTTGTGTCGATTTTCTCCACGTGGTTTTACCTTTATTGACAGCTAAAATTCGTAGCATCTTCAATACTGCCATTTCCCTTGTATTTCGCAACTGCGGGATAGGCACACAGCGGCCGCGAGCGACTACTAGACCAATCTTTTGATAACTCTTCATTAACTCCGCCTACATTGCCGGCACCACGAACTGAGGCTTTCACAGACGCGGGTGGAATGCCTTGCTCAACCCATGCTACCAGTGGCGAGAGCATGTCAAACTGGTCCGTAGCTGGACCTGCGCTGCAATGACTCATACCAGGGACAGAAAAATGACGAATAACTTGAGAACTACCCGGCATTGTATTTGCAACGCGATCGACCCATGCACGAGTATCAGTTTCAGAAAATACGCCATCACTGACACCGTGGTACAGCATCATCTTGGCACCACGTTTTTGCAATGCTCCCATATAGCGGGGATTATCGTAACTGGCAGGATTGATGGTCTCATCAGAACTTTCGCTATAACCTGCTGGCTTCGCATAGATGCCTGCGTTCAGTTCATCGTAATTGCGATCAAACGCTTTGACTGTGCGCAAAGGACTGGTGAACACAAAACTGAGCGCACCTGGATCTAAAGCTTGTGCATTTTGGTATTTCCAAGCTGCCCAGTTAGCTGCAGTCAGTCCTGGATCATAGGGAAATGCAGCGTAAAAAGGTTTACCGTCGGCTGTTTTTCCGCCAGCGAAAACCTTGGAAACCGTACTTTTTTGTAAATTACTCAGACACTTTCCATCGCGACCCGCAGTGCAACTAGGAATGTCGCGAGTGATGTCAAACGCTTTATGACAAGTTGCTACGTCCTGAACCATACCGTCTTTCACACCGTCTAGCGCATCACATTTGGCGAGTATTGCATCTGCTACGATTTGGCGGTCTTGTGCGTTAAAGTCTAAGCTTATATCAGGCAACTTGACGTTTGGAGCAAACGGGTGATTCAAACTTGAAGATGCAAGTGGTGTAATTGGCGAAAGATCGCTCCACTGGTTAGAGCCCCAGACCTGCGCCAGCGCCGCTTGTGGCAAGCGATAACTTGGTGCACCTACCAAATAGCCATCAAATTGATCGGCAAAGCGTGATGCCGCGACCATAGTGTGACGGCCACCGTTAGAACATCCACCAATGTAAGAGCGATCAGGCATTTTCCCATATGCTGCAGCAATCAAGCCCTTCGCCATCGGTGTCAGCTTTGCAACGGCACCATAACCATAGTTTTGTCGCGCTTCTGGGTCAGCACCGAAAGTGGGGTTTTGCCCGCCGTTATGGCCTGCATCCGAGCTAATGACTGCAAAACCTTGGTGCAGTGCACCCGTGAGTGGTCCGCCACCCAGAGCTCCAAGTGCTGGTTGCACGGTACCATCTAAACCGCCATTGACTTGATGATAAAAACGTCCGTTCCATTGTGTTGGTAAGCGCATTTCAAAACCAATGGCGTAGTCCTTACCATCATCACCTTTGCGCT
Organism: Polaromonas sp.; assembly: GCA_031390045.1. Lineage (GTDB taxonomy): Bacteria > Pseudomonadota > Gammaproteobacteria > Burkholderiales > Burkholderiaceae_C > Aalborgiella. Next base: position 5,990 of record JANMTB010000119.1, on the reverse strand, counting down.
CTTGCATCAAGCCTTTGACTAAGCAGTGCGTAGGTGCGTCATAGGCAGTTTTAGGCGCATTGGGTGCGCCGCTCAGCGCCACAGCGCCAGCTGCAACGGATACGCTGCTGGTTATTCGTACTTTGTCGTACTTGAATTTAGAAGTGATGTCGTCACAACTACTCGCCATGACAGCGGGTGTAGCAGCTTTTAGCTGCGCGGTTGTGGCAACATCAAGCTTGCCACCTGTATGTGAGCAAGCCGTCAGGAGTGCCACACTGACAACTCCCAGTGAAAAAGTTGCTAGTGTGATTTGCATTGTCTACCCCACCTTGTTCAATTGTTATTTTTTATACGCTAGATTGATCGATAAAATCAGGAGTCCACCGTAAAGCCAATTTGCTTGATCAGCGGACCCCAGCGCTCAAACTCAACTTGAGAACTCTTCAATTGCTCCGCCATCGTGCCAGCAAATGGAATCAAACCCACGACTGTGAAAGAATCTTGAACAGATTTGTCTTTGACAGCTGTGTTGATAGCAGCATTCGCGGCAGCAACAACGTTAGCTGGAGTTTTGGCAGGCGCATAAAAGCCAAACCATTCTTCGACCGTTAACTCAGGAAACCCTTGCTCAGCAAATGTGGCTACTTCTGGAACAAATGGTGAGCGTGTTTTGCCAGACGTCGCCAAGATGCGCATCTTGCCAGCTTTGTGATTAGCAATAAAGTCACCATGTGGTGTGACCATCGCAGCAATTTGACCACCCACTACATCAGTCACACCAGGAACAGAGCCACGATACGGCACATGCTTCAACTCGACATTGTTGTTTAAACCCAAAAGTGCTCCGATGAAGTGAGGCGTTGAACCCGCAGCAGGTGAACCATAACTAGCTTGCGCTGGATTAGCTTTTGCCCATGCTAAAAAGTCTTTCACGGTTTTCACAGTTGATGGCACCATAGGACCCACTGCCAAACCATGATGAATCATCGAGGCTGTGCTGATAGGCTGGAAATCTTCAAAAGGTTTGTACTGCAAATTTTTGAAAATATGTGGGTACAGCGAAATCGCCGAGAACGGCGTCATTGCAATCACTGAGCCATCTGTAGGCGCAGTTTTGAGTAAATTCAACGCAATTTGACCACCCGCACCTGGCTTGCTGTCAATCACGCCAGCATTTTTTGTATAACCAGAACCACCAAACTTATCTGCCACGCGACGTGCGCAAATATCGCCTGCACTGCCAGGTGGAAAGCCATAAAGCACTTTGACTTGCTCGAAAGGCATGGCCAACTGCGCAAATGCAGATGGGTTGAGTGCTGCTGCAATAGCGGCACCAAAGCTAGCTTGGGTAAATAAACGACGATCCATCACAAGTCTCCTTTAAAAATATCAAACAAAAATAATCTTCAAAATACACACAAACTCTACACAAAAAAACTTAAATTATTCCGCAAACTTTGGCATTAGGGTTTTAACAGGTGCGGCACTGTTCCGTCATACAAAGCGGCAACCAAATCAGCACGCTCCTTCAACACGGCCCGTTGGTTGATACTGCCTTTGTCGGTGATCTCGCCCTTATCAATATTGGGTGGATCAGTCAGCACCACCGCGCGTGCAATGCGACTAGCCGAGCCAGTGGCGGATTTAGCCAACTCGGTCACCATAGTTGCCATAGCCTTTTGCAATTGCGGATGGGTAGCGACATCAGCTAGCGTTGCACTGTCACTTAAACCTAAAACTCTTCGGCAAGGGATGAGTGCGGGCAGAATCAACGCACCTACTTCTTTTTCGTCCAAACCAGTGATAACCACGTCTTGAATATAAGGTGCGCCAGCAGTAATGATCTTTGCACGCAATGGGCCTACGCTTACGAACGTGCCTGTCGATAACTTGAAATCTTCCGCGATACGACCGTCAAACTTCAAGCCTTGATGGATGTCATTTTCATCAATCCACTTTACCGCGTCGCCCGTGCAAAAAAATCCTTCTTCATCGAAACTCTCGTTGGTGGCTTCATGATTGCGCCAGTAGCCTGAGGTGATGTTTGGCCCCTTGTAACGCACCTCCACTTTGTCACCATTAGGTACTAATTTGAGCTCGATACCGGGTGCGGGCAAACCCAAATCACCCGCTTTAACATTCGGACTGGTCACAAAAATAGCGAAGGGTGAGCTCTCCGTCATGCCCAAACCCGTCGTCATCACAATGCGCTCGCCAATTTCTTGCTCTTGGCTGTCAAATAAGCTGTCCCAAATGGGCTGAGCCAAGGAAGCGCCCGCGTAAAAAAACATGCGGCAACGTGATAACAAAGATTTGCGTAACTGACGCCCATTCTCATCATCCACCTTCATCGCCAAAGCGATTTGCTCAAAACCCGTTGGTACATTCAGGTACATCGTCGGTGAGATTTCACGTAGATTGCGCAATGTTTCCCCTAACAAAGCGGGTACAGGTTTGCCATCGTCGATGTACATCGTGCCACCGTGGTGCAAAATTAAATTGAAATTATGGTTCCCTCCAAACGTGTGGTTCCACGGCATCCAATCAACCAAAACCATAGGCTCACCCGCCATTGCAGGGATTGATTGCGTGATTTGCTGCACGTTGGCACAAATCATTTTTTGCGTATTGATCACGCCTTTGGGCAGCTTGGTTGAACCGCTGGTGAAGAGGAATTTAACGATTGTTTCGGGACCAGTAGCGGCCATTGCAACTGAAAGATTAGAATTTATAGTTTGCGCGTATAAATCATCAAATTTAAGGTGTTTTTTGACTTTAGAAAGCGTATTTATTTCTTCTACTGCTATATTATTTGTAGCTACTATTAAGTTTTCATGATTAACTGCATGGATGGCTTTGTCGTATTTCTCCCAATCACTGGCATACACAAAACCAGGTGTGATGGTTGCAAATATGTGCTTAAGTTTTTCATAGTCTTGACTCAGCAAACTATACGCCGTAGATACGCTGCAGTAAGGAATACCCACTGTCATGGCACCAATGGCAATCAAAGCATGTTCTAAACTGTTTTCGCTCAAAATCGCGATGGGCTTGTCCACACTCAAGCCCATATCGAGCAACGATTGACCTATGCGCTGCGCTTTGTCCCACGCTTCTGCATACGAGATTTTGACCCACTGACCATCTGCGCCACGTCGTGCCATCCAGGTACGGTCGGGTGCCGCTTTCGCCCAATACACCAGCCTGTCGGTCAACCGCGTGCCATAGGATTCCAACTCATTTTCAGCGCGTAAATACGTGACTTCGCCTGCTTTTTTGACAGCAGCACGGGTTACACCGAATTCAAATGCTCGATATTTGGGTTGGGTAGCGGTAGTTGTCATGCGAACAATACTTAATTTGTGTTTTTACTTTGCCTGCACTTTGGTAGCTTTACCATCTAAAAAAGCTTTCACACGCGCTTTGGCTTCAGGCGCACTTTGCGCGATGGCTGCCATCATCGATTCGGTAAAGAAGCCATGGTCTGCATTCTGCTCAGCAATACGCGGCAAAGCATGCATCAATGCGTAATTGGTCAATGGTGCGTTCTGTGCGATACGTTTCGCAAGCTCTAAGGCTTTTTCAAAAGCCTGGCCTTTGGGTACTAGGTACTGCGCCAAACCCACTTTTTCACCCTCATCTGCGTTATAGACACGTCCCGTCAACATCATGTCCGCCATGCGCGCGGCACCGATGAGTTTTGGAATCCGCACCGAGCCACCGCCACCGACAAAAATGCCTCGGCTGCCTTCTGGTAGTGCATAAAAAGTTGTGTCGTCAGCCACACGAATATGGCAGCTGCTGGCAAGTTCCAAGCCACCACCCACCACAGCGCCGTGCAAAGCGGCAACCACAGGCACAGGACCAAACTGCACGCGCTCTAACGCCGTGTGCCACGAGCGTGAGTGCATCATGCCCTGCCCAGCGTCGCGCTCTTGCAGCTCGCTTAAATCTAAACCTGCACAGAAGTGATCGCCCTCGCCAGCGATCACAGCAGAACGCACATGGCTTGGCATCGTTTCAAAAGCTTCGCGGATAGCCGCCATCAAAGCGTCGTTGATGGCATTGCGTTTGGTGGGTCGGGTCAAACGGATGACAGCAACTTCTTGTGCATCACCTACAAACTCTAAACTGATCAAATTGGATGTTGCTTTGTTTTGTGTCATGATTTCTTTTAAAGGCATTGCTTTTCAAATTTAATCCGATTATGATTATGATTTATAACTAATTCAAGACAAATTTCCAACTTTTTAATCAGTACAAACCCTAGGCAGGAGAAACTACATGAATCACAAAAACCTCATCGCCATCGACACCCACACCCACTTGGAAGTGTCGTGTCGTAACCCGTTTGACAACTATGGCGAAGAGTACGATCGCGCCGCCGACAAATACTTCCGCAATAGCAAACGCCCGACGATGGACGAGACAATTGCCTACTACCGTGAAAAGAAAATTGGCTTCGTCAATTTCACTGTCGATGCCGAATCGCAAATGGGCCGCGCCCGCATCACCAACGAAGAAATTGCCGATGCTGCTGCTGCCAACAGCGACATCATGATTGCTTTTGGCTCCATCGATCCGCACAAAGGCAAGATGGGCGGGCGTGAAGCGCGTCGATTGGTCGAAAACCACGGCGTTAAAGGTTTCAAGTTTCACCCGACTGTGCAAGGCTTTTTGCCCGCCGACAAAATGGCGTGGCCGATTTACGAAGTGATCAACGAATACAAGCTGCCTGCCATCTTCCACAGCGGCCACAGTGGCATTGGCAGTGGTATGCGCTGCGGTGGTGGTTTGCGACTGCAAAACTCTAACCCGATGCTGCTGGAAGATGTGGCCATTGCCTTCCCCGACATGCAAATCGTCATCGCCCACCCCTCATGGCCGTGGCAAGACGAGGCGATTTCACTGGCGCTGCACAAGCCAAATATTTGGATTGATCTATCTGGCTGGAGCCCGAAATACTTTGCACCTCAACTCGTTCAATACGCCAACACGCTGCTGAAAGACCGCATTTTGTTTGGCAGTGACTACCCCTTAATCACGCCTGATCGCTGGTTGGCAGATTTCGAGGAAGCGGGATTCAAAGACAGCGTCAAACCGCTAATTCTGAAAGAGAACGCTATTCGCTTGCTTGGTTTGAAATAATTCGTAATTGGGTGAAAAGAGGTCGTCATCTAAAGGTATGATGATTAGATGACGACAGCTTTACATCTACAAAATTCAACACCTCAAGTGGGTTTGATTGGCCTTGGCGCTATGGGCAACGGCATGGCGCAATCGTTGCGACGAGCCAATTACTCGCCTCACGTCTTTGATATTCGCTCTGAAGTATCTGCCGCGTTTGCAAAAGAGGGCGGCACGGCTTGCAACAGCTTGGCTGAACTGGGTAACAGCTGCGACGTAATCGTATCTGTCGTCGTGAATGCAGCGCAAACAGAATCCGTTTTATTCGGAGCAGACGGTTGTGCTGCAACCATGAAACCCGGCAGCGTGTTTGTGATGTGCTCCACGGTGGACCCGAATTGGTCAGTCGCCTTAGAAGCCAAACTTGAAGCCATGGGAATTTTGTACATCGACGCGCCCATTTCAGGCGGCGCAGCCAAAGCCGCTTCTGGCCAGATGACGATGATGACAGCTGGAAAGCCAGAAGCCTATGCCATTGCAGAACCCATGCTAAAAGCCATGGCTGCGAAAGTGTACAAATTGGGTGATTCTGCTGGTGCTGGCAGCAAAGTAAAAATCATCAACCAATTACTCGCTGGCGTGCACATTGCTGCAGCAGCCGAGGCGATGGCTTTGGGCTTGCGCGAAGGCGTTAACCCAGACGCTTTGTACGAAGTCATCACCAACAGCGCTGGCAACAGCTGGATGTTTGAAAACCGCATGGCGCACGTGCTGGCGGCGGATTACACACCGCTGTCTGCTGTTGATATTTTCGTCAAGGACTTGGGTATTGTTTTAGACATGGCTAGAGCTACAAAATTCCCGCTGCCGTTGTCAAGCAC
>JANMTB010000102.1:0-1994 GCA_031390045.1 Polaromonas sp. | reverse complement strand
TAGGTGCTCTCGGTCCACGAGCCAGAATCGGCGTAGTCGTAAAACATCTTGGGAACGCGTTTTTTATACAAAACGCGCAGGTCTTCAATCGTTGTGATCACGGGCATTAAAAATCTCCAGTTTTATAGTTCTAGCGAGTGCACCATTGCTCTTCACAAGGTATTCCATCTTTATCACCATCCATCTTAACGCCGGGGCAGTTCGCGAGAAAATAATTGGCTTCCGCACAGGACTTCATTTGCGAGCAATGCTTTCGCCCATCGCAACTGAAGCTGCCAGATGGCGTTGTTGCGGTAGGTGAGCTGGAGGCGGTCGGAGTAAATTTTTCAGACCTTTGAGGATTGACAGCCATTTTTTCTTCGACAGCGGCAGGTTTTTCAGGCGTTGCGATCACAACTGCCTCACGTCGTTTCTTCTCTGCAGCGTTCAGTTCTTGAACCGTGGGAGGTTTGCGAACTTGCCCAGTTGGACAAGGGTCTTGCTGATAGGTGACTGTGCTGTTTACCATACATTTGTACATTGGCGCAGCATTCACGCCTGTGGCAACGACAAGAAGACCCGTAATCCAGGCGAGTAATGATGAAATTTTGAGCATTGTTTAGAATTTTAGCCGGCGTATTTATTGACTTAAATGCTATTAAATATGTAGCAATTTAAACCTTCAAACGCGCCACATGCCGTGCAATCTGAATCCGCACCTGCGCTGGCGCTGTACCACCCAGGGTGTTGCGTGCGTTGAGCGAACCGCGCAGGGAGAGCACGTCGTAGACGTCTTTCTCAATTTTCGGGTTGAACTGTTGCAAAACATTCAACGGCAGTTCTGACAAATCAACCTGATGCGAGATGGCGGCTTTAACTGCGTGGGCAACGGCTTCATGGGCGTCGCGGAAAGGCAAACCCTTTTTGACCATGTAATCAGCCAAATCGGTTGCGGTAGCGTAGCCTTTGAGGGCGGCGCGCTCCATGGCTTCGGGTTTGACGGTGATGGAACCCATCATGTCAGCAAAAATGCGCAGCGTGTCTTTCAACGTGTCCACCGTGTCAAACAGCGGTTCTTTGTCTTCTTGGTTGTCTTTGTTGTAGGCCAGCGGTTGACCTTTCATCAAGGTGATCAGCCCCATCAAATGACCGACGACACGACCCGTTTTGCCGCGCGCCAGCTCGGGCACGTCGGGATTTTTCTTTTGCGGCATGATGGACGAGCCCGTGGTGTATGCATCGCCAATTTGAATGAAACCAAAGCTCTGGCTCATCCACAAGATCAATTCCTCCGAGAGGCGGCTGATATGCACCATGGCTACGCTGGCAGCAGCGGTGAATTCAATCGCAAAGTCTCTGTCACTCACAGCATCCAATGAGTTTTGGCAGACTTGAGGCATCCCTTTTACATCAACCATACCTAGTGTTTTAGCCACACGTTCACGGTCTAGCGGATAGCTGGTGCCAGCCAAGGCCGCTGCACCCAGCGGTAAATGGTTCACACGGCGACGCACATCTTGCATACGCTCGGCATCGCGGCTGAACATCTCAACATAAGCCAACATGTGGTGGCCGAAGCTGACGGGTTGGGCGACTTGCAGATGGGTGAAACCGGGCAGGATGACCTCGACATTTTTTCCGGCAATGGTCAACAACGCTTTTTGCAGCTCGGTGAGCAACTCACCAATCAAGTCAATCTCGCTGCGCAGCCACAGGCGCACATCGGTGGCGACTTGGTCGTTGCGGCTGCGGCCCGTGTGCAGGCGCTTGCCAGCGTCGCCCACCAAAGTGGTCAAGCGCGCTTCAATGTTGAGGTGCACGTCTTCTAAATCCAGCTTCCACTCAAAAGCGCCAGATTCGATTTCTGCACGGATTTGACCCAAGCCTTTTTGAATCGACAGATGGTCAACATCAGAAATAATCTTTTGCGCAGCTAGCATCTCCGCATGCGCCAAAGAGCCGGCAATATCGGCCTGCCACAGACGTTTGTCAAAAAACACACTGGAGGTGTAGCG
>JANMTB010000099.1:0-5762 GCA_031390045.1 Polaromonas sp. | reverse complement strand
GCCGTCTTTGGCGAGGCGATACACATTCGTCGTCGCTTGTTCAGACTTGGCGCGCTCGCCTTCCCACTCGCCGTTGATGCCAAAAATCGGGTCAGTGAACCAAATGCTGTCATCAGATTTGACGACGATATCGTTCGGCGCGTTGAGTTTTTTGCCTTCAAAGCTGTCCGCCAATACGGTCATCTTGCCGTCTTTTTCAGTGCGGACCACGCGGCGCGTGACGGAATGCTCGCAAGTCACCAAGCGGCCTTGGCGGTCACGCGTGTTGCCGTTGGCGTAGTTGGTATTGGTTTTATGTACGGTGAATTTTTCTGTGCCTTCGTCGTACTTCATCAAGCGGTTGTTAGGGATATCGCTACACAGCACATACCCCGCTTGTCCGTTTTCCGCAGGGAAATACACCGGCCCTTCCGCCCAACGCATACCCGTACCGAGTTGCTCCACGCTGCTGCTGTAGATGCGGTATTTAGCGAAGCTGGGGTCCAGAATCAACACCGCTGGATCGGGGTAGCGCTGATTTGACTTGAAATCAACCATCAACATCTAGCCTTAATACGAACCTGATGATTTTGGTGCAGATACATCCTTCATCTTCGCCATGATCGCCTGCGCACCAGCCGCCATCAAGCGCGCGTCAGAGCTGATGGTGACAAACTGGAAGCCTTTGGCGATGCGCTTCAAGGCCGACTCGGGTGTGCCGTTGTGAATACCCGCCACCACGCCATGCGCTTTGGCACGTGCCAAAACATGCTCGACTGCTTCGGCGGCTTTGGGGTCTAAATCGTCGAAAGTCGGCGTGCAGCCCAGTGCTAATGACAAATCAGACGGGCCGATATAAATCGCGTCCAACCCCTCGACCGACAAAATATCGTCCAAATTGTCCAACGCCTTAGCAGTTTCTATCATCGCGAAGGTGACGATGGTGCTGTTGGCATGTTTCGGATAATCCGCGCCACCATACAGCAGCGCCCGGACAGGGCCAAAGCTGCGCGTGCCTTGCGGCGCGTAGTGGGTGTAGGCGACGAGTTTTTGTGCGTCTTCACGGGTGTTGATCATGGGGCAGATCACGCCGTAAGCGCCAGCGTCCAGTGTTTTCATCAAAATGCCGGGCTCTAACCACGGCACACGCACCACGGGCACGGTGTTGGTGGTGAAAATCGCCTGCAGCATGGGCACCATGGTTGAGTAATCAATCATGCCGTGCTGCATGTCTATCGTCAGCGAATCCCAGCCCTGGTGCGCCATGGTTTCGGCGGAAAAGCTATTCGGTATCGCCAACCAGCCGTTGGCGACTGCACCACCTGATTGCCAGATAGTGCGTAAGCGGTTTTCTCTCATGGTGTTGCTCCTAAAAATTTTGTTTTTATCTAGCGAATCTATTTCTTTACCTATCAAACGCTGGGCGTTTGGGATCAAACTTCCAGTTGGGAATCAAATATTGCATAGCCGTGGCGTCGTCGCGCGAACCCAAGCCGTGCTGTTTGTAAAGTTGGTGGGCTTTTTCGACTTCTGCCATGTCCAGCTCCACACCCAAGCCCGGCTTTTTCGGCACTTGTACCAAGCCGCCATTGATTTGCAATGGTTCTTTGGTCAAACGCTGGCCGTCTTGCCAGATCCAGTGGGTGTCAATCGCCGTCACCTTGCCTGGTGCGGCGGCGCCGACGTGGGTGAACATGGCCAACGACACGTCGAAGTGGTTGTTGGAATGGCTGCCCCACGTCAACCCCCAATCGCGACAGGTTTGCGCCACGCGCACCGAGCCGGCCATGGTCCAAAAATGCGGGTCGGCCAGCGGAATATCGACTGATTGCAGCGACAGTGCATGGCTGAGTTGACGCCAATCAGTTGCAATCATGTTGGTCGCCGTTGGCAAACCAGTGGCGCGGCGGAACTCGGCCATCACTTCGCGACCTGAGAAGCCGTCTTCAGCGCCACACGGGTCTTCGGCATAGGCGACCACGTTTTTCATGTCGCGCATCAGGCGAATCGCATCTTTAAGCAGCCAGCCGCCGTTCGGGTCCAGCGTCACGCGGGCTTGGGGAAAACGTTCGTGCAAAGCTGTCACAGCGGCAACTTCGTCTTCACCGCGTAGCACGCCGCCTTTGAGTTTGAAGTCGTTGAAGCCATAGCGTTCATGTGCGGCTTCTGCTTGGCGCACGATGGTCTCGGGCGTCAAAGCGACCTCATGGCGTACGCGCGACCAGTTGTTATCGGCATCGGTTTCACTGTTGTAAGGTAAATCTGTCTTGGTGCGATCACCTACATAAAACAAATAACCCAACATCTCGACCGCGTCGCGCTGCTGGCCTTCACCCAACAAAGCCGCGACGGGCACACCCAAATGCTGACCGAGCAAATCCAGCAAAGCAGATTCAATAGCAGTCACCGCATGAATAGTCGTACGCAAATCAAAAGTTTGCTGCCCACGGCCACCACTGTCGCGGTCGGCAAACTGGTTTTGCACCTTGCGTAGCATTTCCTGCACATTGCCCAATGATTGCCCGACCACCAAGGCCGCAGCGTCTTCCAGCGTTTGGCGAATCTTTTCACCACCCGGCACCTCGCCCACACCGGTGTTGCCAGCGCTGTCGGTCAAGATCAAAATATTGCGGGTGAAATACGGGCCATGTGCGCCGCTCAGGTTGAGAAGCATGCTATCGCGGCCTGCGACGGGGATGGCGCGCAAGCTGATGATAAGAGGTGTGTTTGACTTGTTCATGCTACTAAGAATTCAAAAGGTTATCAGTTGTCTGATATCTTACTTTAAATGATGCAATAAACCAAACTAAAAGCCCTTGATTCATGAAAATCAAGGGCTTTAAAAAATTTACATATAACCCAACTAAAATGCACTACTTTTTTGATGCTGCCGTTTGTTGTTGTGTTGTTGCCTCGATTTTGGAATCTACAATTGAAATCGCTAAATTGTCTTTGCGATTTTCAATATCTTGGGAAATTTTGCTGGCTACAAGACTCAAATGCCGCCCCATCAGCACTAAGCATGTTGGAACAGCTATTGCTAAAAAAAGAGTTACAAATAAACTCCACCACAAAATACTGTCAGCAACAGGATACGTCAAATCGAAGCTTGGCAATCTAGATAAAATTGTTATGACAAGTATCGTTAAAACAGATACCGCCAACAAGCTTGTAGTTATTGTTTTATCTTTTCCATTCTGGAAAGCCGCATACAACATCACCGCACATTTTGGATGCCACATTTTTGATGCATCGGCATTTACCAAATACCATGCGCTTCTACGCAGCTCTTTATCGTCATCGTTAAAAAGATTTTTTGCCTGAGAGTGAAGTTCCATAAACTGATCACGTCCCACCACGGCATCACCATTTTTTCTCACATCATTCAATTTATGTAAAACCTCAGACACACTGTCTTTAGCTTTTTGTATATAACGCAATGATTTCAGCTCAAGGTAGGCCAAGTTAACAACCACAGCAAGCTCAGCCATGTAAGCTAAGTTTAAAAAACCTCCTCCAGTAGCCATATGAACTCCAATAGATACAAAAAAGCCACGCTTCCGCGTGGCTGATATAAAAAAGTGAATCGCCTACACGCTTTGCATGGCAGGCAAATCAGTCTTTCCGCATGGAATAGCTTCCTTCCAGAAAGATTCAAAAACTTTATTAATCTTTTTTACTGTATCTGGTCTTCCAAAGGATGCAAAAGCTTCATGCTTGCTTCTATCAGGCTCAAATCTAAACGCCGTATCACCTACCGTCGTAAAATGATAAGGCTGATCTTTTCCAAAACTACCAGCGGTTTTTACTTCAATACGCGACAGCACAGACTCACCTAAGCTATCTTTAACTTTTTCTTTAAAAATAGATGCGTTAGATTCACCCTCAGTAGCATCTTGAATAAGAATACGCAACTGAGAAGCGCTATTTGACAAATAAGTACCAATCGCAGACACGATTTCTTCTCTTGCGTATAACGCCGGATTCAAGGAGCCAGTAAAAATCTGCGCCTCACCGCTGCCACGTTGAAACATCTCACCGATCAAAACTGAAGCATGCTCAATTGAGCTATTGCTGATAATTTCAGCGTCATGCGTTTCAGCCAAATGACGTACTAACGTGACATATGCCTTATCCATTTTTCCCTAATCTCCCAAGTTTCTATGAAACTGCAGACTTTTTAAACTGCATACGCGTATTCAAACACAAATTTGTAACAGACTTGTAATCGCTAACCCTAGCAATCATATTTAATCCGTCACCTTTTAGTATTGATCAATACAAATTAGATCTTAACTACTGTTGAATACATATGACTATTAAGTGGTTTTTAAAGTGTAAATATACAACTTATTGTTGTATATTTATCTCATAAAATCCAAAATGATAGCAATGCATCTAGAAATATCAATTATCAGTAGACATTTTAAGCATTAAGTTCACTCGCGAAACTTAACCAATTTTTTTGGTGGTGGTAGGTGGATTTGAACCACCGACTTCAGCATTATGAATGCTGCGCTCTAACCAACTGAGCTATACCACCGAGCCTGAGATTATAGCTTTTTTTGGGCTATTTTGGCAAATCTGATTGCTAGGTCTGGTTAGCTATGTGCTTAAGGGCTGAACAAGAAGTTCATCACATCGCCATCTTTGACCACATAGTCCTTGCCCTCAGCGCGCTTTTTGCCGGCGTCTTTGGCGCCTTGTTCGCCTTTGAGGGCGATGTAGTCGTCATAAGCGATGGTTTGAGCGCGGATGTAACCTTTTTCGAAGTCGGTGTGGATCACGCCAGCCGCTTGCGGGCCGGTGTCGCCGACGTGGATGGTCCAGGCGCGGACTTCTTTCACGCCGGCGGTAAAGTAGGTTTGTAAGCCGAGTAACTTGTAGGCGGCGCGGATCAAACGGTCCAGACCCGGCTCGTCTTGGCCTAATTCAGCCAAAAACATGGCGCGGTCTTCCTCGTCCATCTCGGCCATTTCGGCTTCCATTTTGGCGCTGATCGCCACCACGGGCGCGTTTTGTGCAGTGGCGTAGGCGGTTAGCCTATCAAGCATGGGGTTATTTTTGAAGCCGTCTTCTGCCACGTTGGCCACAAACATGGCGGGTTTGGCGGTGATGAGGAAGAATGGCTTCAGCAGCACGTGATCTTCTTTGCTGAAATCAATCGTTCGCACGGGCTTGGTGTCGTTCAACGCAGCTTGGCATTTTTCCAAAATAACCACCAGTTTGGCCGATTCTTTGTCGCCCGAACGCGCTAATTTGCTGACCCTATGCAAGCCTTTTTCAACGGCCGTCAAATCGGCCAGACACAGCTCGGTCTGGATCACCTCGATGTCGTCAATCGGGTCGACCTTGCCGGCGACGTGGATGACGTTATCGTCCTCAAAACAGCGCACCACGTTGATGGTGGCGTCGGTTTGGCGGATGTGCTCCAAAAACTTGTTGCCCAGACCTTCGCCGGTGCTGGCACCAGCCACCAAACCGGCAATGTCGACAAACTCCACAATGGCAGGAACGATACGCTCTGGCGTGATGATGTCGGCCAGTTTTTGCAGGCGCGGGTCAGGCACCTCGACGACGCCGACGTTGGGCTCAATCGTGCAAAACGGGTAGTTTTCAGCGGCAATGCCGGCCTTAGTCAAGGCGTTAAACAGGGTCGATTTACCGACGTTGGGCAAGCCCACAATTCCGCATTTCATGCTACAAGATTCCTAATTTGATGAGAGATTTATTTTGCTATATATTTAATAGCAATACAGGCAATAAATACGCCGGCTAGAGCC
>JANMTB010000069.1:0-5209 GCA_031390045.1 Polaromonas sp. | reverse complement strand
GCGGTACTGATCTGGGGACAGTTACCCAATTGGTCAGGTTTGCTCCTTTACACCTTGGTAGCAAGCTTTGTGGCTTGGCTTGGGTATGTTTGGTTTCAAAAAACACGCAAAGGCTTTGCAGATGTTTTGTAATGAAAGTCTGGACTCATGCCCAAGCACTAAAAACAATGCAACGTCTAAGGAATCGTTTGCTACATGAGTAACGATATCGCCATCAGCGTCAAAAACCTGAGCAAATGCTACGAAATTTATGGCAGCCCTAGCGGCCGGCTCAAGCAGTTTATTGTCCCAAAGCTAAGAAGTTTGCTGGGCAACAAATCCGCCAAAACTATCAAATATTACCGCGAATTTTGGGCTTTGAAAGATATTACTTTCGAGGTGAAACGTGGTGAAACTGTGGGTATCATTGGCAGCAATGGATCAGGTAAATCAACCTTGTTGCAAATGATTTGCGGCACCTTGACGCCAACTACAGGTACCGTGCAAACGCATGGCCGCGTAGCTGCCTTGTTAGAACTAGGTGCGGGTTTCAATCCTGAATTCACAGGACGCGAAAACGTTTATCTCAATGCAACAGTGCTTGGCTTAAGCATCGAAGAAATTGATGCGAGGTTTGACGCGATTGCCGCCTTTGCTGACATTGGCGAATTCATTGACCAACCCATCAAAACTTATTCCAGCGGTATGAGCGTGCGTCTGGCGTTTGCAGTGCAGTCACAAATTGATCCTGATATTTTCATCGTTGATGAAGCTTTGTCCGTAGGGGATGCAAAGTTCCAAGCCAAATGCTTTGACAGATTGCGTCAACTCAAAGAAAACGGCACCTGCATCTTGCTCGTCACCCATTCCAGCGAGCAAATCGTCACACACTGCACACAAGCCATTTTGCTGAGCAAAGGCGTCCAACTCGAAGCCGGCAAACCTAAAGACGTTGTCAACCGGTACTTGGATTTATTGTTCGGCAAAGAAAAAACAGTGATTGCACCCGCATATATTACCGATAAGATTGCCGATAAGACTGCCGATCAGGGCATGACAAAGAATATAGCGCCCACTCCAAAGCCGGACAGCTACCAACTCAGCACATCAAACGATAGCTTTTCGACACGGCCTGGCTACAACCCGCATGAATACCGCTGGGGTGATGGCACCGCAACGATACTGGACTATTTTTTTGCTGCAGACGGTGCGCATTACCCGTCAGCGGTGAGCTCGGGGCAAAACCTCACATTGGCGGTCACGGTCAAACTGCTCAAAGACTTTCACCGCCCCATTCTTGGCATTACCATCAAAACCAAAGAGGGCGTCACGGTCTACGGTGCCAACTCGGAAACGCTGGGCTGCACAGAATTTGGCTTAGCCGGCGACTGCGGCGCAGTCATCCAGGCCACCACAGAATTTAAATGCAGCCTGGCAGCAGGCGACTATTTCATTTCTCTTGGCCTGGCCAGCAAACATGGTGAAGAAGTCATTCCACACGACCGACGCTACGACGCCATCCATTTACAAGTTCGTCCGAACGACCAGTTTTTCGGACTCGCCAACTTAGGTCTAACCATGCAAGCAAAAAAATTAAGCGCATGAAAACACTACTTAAAAACGCCGGTTACGTTTTAGACGAAACCACTCATGTGTGGTTAAACCCCAGCTACAAGGGCATTGCTTATAACGACGGCGATGAAATCGAAACGCGCATTTTCAACATCATCAAAAACGCGACAGACATTTCCGTCTTGTCCACCGAGCTGCGTCAGCACTGCACAGACTGGCCGTCGCAATACCATTTAACAAGTGCGCGTGCCAATATCATGCGCCCGTTTGAGCAAACGCTTAAAGGTGCGAATGTCTTAGAAATTGGCGCTGGCTGCGGTGCGATTTCTCGTTATCTTGGTGAGTGTGGGGCACAAGTCTTAGCGCTTGAAGGCAGTCCACGCCGCGCGTCGATAGCGCGCTCGCGCACCCGTGATTTAGACAACATCACAGTGCTGGCTGAAAAGTTTGACCAATTCAAGAGCGACCATCAATTCGATGTCATCACCCTCATTGGCGTGTTGGAGTATGCAAATCTTTTTACGCCTGGCGATAACCCAGCATTGATCATGTTGCGGCGCGTGAGGCAGTTGCTCAAGCCGGAAGGCAAGCTCATCATCGCCATTGAAAACCAGCTTGGTTTGAAATATTTTGCAGGTGCGCCTGAAGACCATTTTGGCAAACCCATGGTGGGCATTGAAGGTCGTTATGGCAAAGACCAGGCGCAAACTTTTGGCCGTCCCGTTTTGACGCAGTTATTGCAGCAAGCTGATTTTGTAACTTCGAATTTTTTAGCGCCATTTCCTGATTACAAACTCCCGTCATCCATCGTCACCGAAGCCGGTTTTGCGCATCCTTATTTTGATGCTTCAGCCTTTGCATCTCAAAGTGTCAAACGCGATCCGCAGTTGCCCGAAATATGTAATTTTTCATTAGAGTTAGCTTGGCCAGTTGTTTTTGCGAATGGCTTAGGTTTAGAAACGTCCAATTCATTCTTAATCATTGCATCACCCACGCCGCAAGCTTTGGTAACGACTGGTGATTTAGCCTACCACTACTCAACCACGCGATTTGCTGAGTTTTGCAAAGAAACCATCTTTTCCAGCCAAGATACAAAATCCGTATCAGTAAATTATCGAAAGCTAGGCAAGCCAAACGCCATTGCACAAGTCCAGACATCATCAGATGCGTCGATTCAATTTGTATGTCCTGAAACCGATCAATATATTGTCGGCAAACCGCTATCGCAAGAATTCATCCATATCGTCACCAAAGACGGTTGGACGTTTGAGCAAATAGGTCAATTTGTGACTAAGTATTTAGCCATATTAGCCACCATTGCAAAAGATGATGGCCACACTATCCCAGGTCAATACATCGACTGCATACCGCAAAACATCATGGTTGATGCGCAGGGCAAACACACATTTATTGACAAAGACTGGCAACTAACATCCCCTGTAGAAGTCAATCATTTGGTGTTTAGATCACTGGTGTTTCTGTGCGACGCCATTACTCGATTTGGTCGCCCTGCTACCGGTGAAAGTTTGACGGTTTTTCAATTTATTGAAAAAGCCTTTGCTGCGACTGTGCTGAACGTGCGGAAAGCAGATTTTAATCGCTTTCAAGCGCTAGAAGAAAATATACAACTCGCAGTTAGCGGCATCGATGCGAATGCATTTTTCAATTCGCAAAAAAATCGTCTACTGCCAATGATGTCGTTAAACCAGATGGTTGCTGATCGTGATTTGCAGATTGCCCAGCTAAGCCAACGCATTGCAGATTTGCACAACTCAGCGAGCTGGAAAATGATGGCGCCCTTGCGATATATTTCTAAGCAGTTTAAACGTGCTCACTGATGAAATTTTCTAGATATTATTAGTAAGTGGTAGATATATGAATGAAATCGTTTCGCATCTCACCCTCTTTTCACCTGAGCTCATTAGACTGCTTGACGGTGCGGCTATCATGAGTAATTATCTGTGAAGCTAAGCTCCAATCTGTTGGCGGGGCTGACTAATTCGGTTTGGTCAGCCCTGATTGGATTGGCTGTCGTTCCTTTTTATCTCAAACATCTTGGTATTGAGGCCTATGGATTGATAGGGTTTTTTATCACGACGCAGGCTGTACTTGGTCTTCTAGATATGGGGCTGTCCCCAACGATCAACCGAGAAGTAGCGCGTTGTTCTGCACAGGGTGATTTAAAGGAAGCTGGCAAGCTATTACACACTTTGGCGGTAGTCTATTGGTGTACAGCCGGAGCGATCGCTTTATTGATTCTGCTGTTTGGGTCATGGATTGCGGAATATTGGCTGAAATCTAGGCAGCTGCCATCGCAAACGATCACTCACGCCGTGATGTTGATGGGATTGGTGGTTGCATGTCGATGGCCGATAGGCTTATATCAGGGGGCATTGATTGGTGCGCAGCGCTTAACTGTGTCGAGTGGTATTAATATGGTCATGGCGACGATCAGCAGCTTGGGAGCGGTGTCTGTGCTTGCGTTTGTCTCGCCAACAATAGAGGCGTTCTTTATATGGCAAGCATGTGTCGGTCTCGTTTATGCAATAGTTATGCGTGGGGCAGCTTGGCGGGTAATTGGAAAATTAAGTGAACTAAAATTCGATATTGATAAACTGAAAAGCGTCTGGCGTTTTACAGCTGGCATGAGTGGCATTGGCTTGATGGCAGTGGTGTTTACGCAATTGGATAAGGTTATACTCAGCAAGATATTGGGTTTGGAAGAGTTTGGACACTACATGCTCGCCACAGTTGTCGTCAGTGGGCTGTATGTTCTGATTAATCCTGTGTTCAATGTGATATATCCACGCATGTCTGCGCTTGTCGTTGGTAACGATAAAGAAAAATTGACAGAGTTGTATCGTCTTGGTACGAGAATGCTTGCGGCAGTTCTGTTTCCGATCGCCATGGTGTTGGTGGTTTTTGCAAAGGACTTGGTGTTTGTTTGGACGGGCAATCTGAATATTGCATCTAGCGTCGCCCCGGTAATCTCGCTACTGGCAATAGGCTCGGCTTTGCACGGTGTCATGTATTTTCCGTATGCTTTGCAATTGGCCTACGGTATGACAAGCCTATCTCTTACGATTAACGCCATATTGATGATTTTGTTGGTTCCTTTGATTGTCTTTTTTGCACTCACTTATGGTGCATTGGGCGGTGCTATGGCCTGGCTTGTGTTACACCTGTTGTACTTATTATTGGGAACATGGTTGACGCATCGCCGCCTGCTTAAAGGTTTAGGGGCTAGGTGGCTACTTCAAGATGTTGGCATCCCCTTGATATTATCAATTTTGCTAGGGTTGATGGCGAATTATTATATTGTTCAAAATGCAGAATATTCGATTTTGTTGAAGTTAATAATCGGCGGCACTTTGGCTTTAATATCATCTGCACTTTCAATTTCGTCATCATCGCAGTTGCGAACAATGATTTTGGGTAGCTTGAGAGACAAGAAGAATATCACAGTTATATAAATAAGTAGTTTAATTTTAATAGGTTTAAATATGATTAAAAGATTCATGAATTATTTGCTAGATACACGGGATCGACAGCGAATCAATATTGCACTGAGCAAGGGCTCAGCAATGATGCATGCTCGTAATATTGATTTGAAGCAACCAGCAACGTGGGAGTTTTCTGGGTTCAGTCAAAACGGCGA
>JANMTB010000083.1:0-2898 GCA_031390045.1 Polaromonas sp. | reverse complement strand
AGCCAAAGCTTCGAATACGTCTAGCGATAGTTCCAAGCGATCAACCTCTTCGGCGTCAATCGTCAGGTTGATATTCGCTTTCGCAGCCAATTCGCACAAGCCCCAAACGCGCGGCACCAACTCAGACATCACGCGGTTGCGTTGCGCATCTTCGTAACGTGGGTGCAAGGCGCTGAGTTTGATCGAAATACCGTCATTGTGTGCTGCCGATGGTGTTTTAGACGTATTTTCACTGCTATTTATCGATTTAGCCTGCGTATTTATTGCCTGAGTAGCTATTGAAACAATAGCATTTTTATAACTTTTTAAGTAGTTTAGTGCATCTTTGTCGGTGCGAGCGCCCTCGCCCAGCATGTCGTAGCTGAAGCGCAGGTTGGCTATTTTCTTGCGGGTTGAATCGGCAACCTTCATCGCCTCGCCTATCGTTTGACCGAGAACGAATTGGTGACCCAGAAGTTGAACAGCCCGCAGTGTCGCAGCGACCACGGTTTTGGCACCCAATTTCGTCATCAAGCTAGGAGATTCGGTTTTGCCGCTATTAGCGTTCATTGAATCGGGCAAAAATTTCTTTGACATTGCTATCGCGGCGCTGGACAGACGGGTAAGCGCAGAATCTGCCGCGCCGTCAAAATCAGCCCGACCCAGCTGGTCGGCAGTCAAAGCAATCGCGGTTCCAGCGTCGGGAACACGTAAAAGCGCTTCGGCCAAACGCATCAATGCCAAACCCTCGGCGCTGGAGATCGGGTATTCCTTGAGCAAACTTTCCATCGCCCAAAACGGCGGTGGGTTGTCGCGCACAGCTTGTACCCACGGCGTGGCGGCTTTGGCAGCGCTGGCCCAATCTAGGGTGTTTGACAGCGTGTTGAGCCGCTGGGCGACGATGCTGGCTTCGGGGCGGTAGGGATTGGGCAGGTGCATGGTGGTGTTTTGAAGTTATAACTTCTAGTATTCACCAAAGCTTGCCTTTTGCAAGCGCCCCAACCCGTAAAAACCGCTAAAAACGGCTTGTATTAGCTACATTACCGTTGTGTTAAATCACAGAATGTTTGAGCTAGCGCTACCGTTGACCACTTATTGCGGTTGCAGATTAATGGATTTAGCGATGGCACGGTATTGCGCGGTTTCGTCTGCGAAGGCTTTGTTGGCAGCATCCAAAGACTGCATGGGTGACATTTCTTGACCCAGCGCCACAATGCTGGCTTTGAATTCTGCATCGGCCATGACGGTTTGAATAGCTTTGTGCAGGGCTTGCACGATTGGCTCTGGTGTGTCACGCTTCACAAAATAACCCGTGCCAATTTCAGCGGTGAATGTTTTCAGTAACTTGCTTTCGGTGGTGCTAGGCACGTTAGGGAGCAATGTCCCACGTCCTGGGGACACTGCGGCAATAAACTTGATCTTACCGCTCTTGGCTAGCTCCACTTGTGGTGCGCCATAGGGAGAGATAAATATGTCAACTTGACTGCCCATCAAGTCTTTGACAACATCTGCAGCGCCTTTGTAGGGCACATGCAGCATGGGCGCACCGATGACTTTGCTCATTTGCTCACCCAGCAAGTGGTAAAACGAGCCAATGCCCACGCTGGCGTAAGTCATAGATTTGCCGTCCTTAGCAGCTTTGATGGCGTAAGCGACCAGCTCGTCAGCATTGTTAGCGGGTAAATCTGCTCTGGCCATGATCGCCATGGGTGCCATGCCGACGCGGTGAATTTGGCGGAAATCTTCTGGTTTGTATTTCGCCGATGAAATTGCCAAAGGCGCAAAAATCAACTCATTGGGTGAGCCTTGAAACAGCATGTAGCCGTCCGATGGCAAAGTCAGCATCTTTAGCGCCGCAATACTACCGCTGGCACCGCCTAAGTTATCCACCAAGACAGGCTGACCTAAGGCTTTACTCAAAGGCGAATTAACGCGGCGTGCAATCACGTCAGACAAGCCACCCGCTGGGTAAGGTACCATCAAGGTGATGGGTTTTGTAGGAAAAGTCTGCGCTTGTAAGGCATTGCTAAACAATACACTCCCCAAGACAACAGAAGTAGTACAAAAGTTTACAAAAAACTTGTGAAATAGCTTCATATCAGCCCTTTTTTGAATAAATTAGTTCTCATTTTAATAGGACTTATAGTTTTATGTGTATAAACAAAAATTTTAAACCTTGAAAATGAATAACACGTTATCGCAAACCCTAGAAGTCGGCACTTCATTGTTGGTGAATTGACCGAAGTCAACAAGGTATAAAATTAAAAAATGACCTCTACTGAAATACAAACAAACAGTGCACTTTCTGGCAAGATTTACAACCAATACGAAACATTTTTACGCCACGTAGACACCCACGGCGTGCTCAAGGCGGACCGTACGGGCACGGGGACCAAAAGCGTGTTTGGCTACCAAATGCGCTATGACTTGAGCCAAGGTTTCCCATTAGTAACGACAAAAAAAGTCTTCGTCAAAGCCATCATCACAGAATTGCTATGGTTTTTAACGGGTTCAAGCAACAACAATTGGTTGACCGAGCGCGGGGTAACGATTTGGGACGAATGGGCCAAGCCCGATGGCGACCTTGGTCCCGTTTACGGCGTGCAATGGCGTTCTTGGCCGACGGCGGACGGCAGTCACATTGACCAGATCTCAGAAGTCATCAAAACTTTGAAATCCAACCCAGATTCCCGTCGCATCATCGTGAGCGCTTGGAACGTGGCTGATTTAAGCAAAATGGCGCTGATGCCCTGCCATGCCTTTTTCCAGTTTTACGTTGCGCCACCCACCGTTGCAGGGGGCAAAGGCAAGCTGAGCTGCCAACTGTATCAACGTAGCGCCGATATTTTCTTGGGCGTGCCCTTCAACATCGCCAGTTACGCGCTGCTCACCCACATGGTGGCGCAGCAGTGCGACTTG
>JANMTB010000080.1:0-5390 GCA_031390045.1 Polaromonas sp. | reverse complement strand
CATTCGCATCTGGCGATTTGCTCAAAATTTCTAAAATGCGGCAGCCTGCGTAAGAACCATCGTCAAAACCGTACCAGCGTTCCTTGAAGAAAATATGGCCACTCATTTCGCCGCCCAAAGGCGCTGCGCCACCATTTTTTTCAATCTCTTTCATCTTGGCTTTGATGAGCGAGTGACCGGTTTTGTACATCAAGGGCACGCCACCAGCCGCTTTGATGGCGGGCGCCAAACGCTGGGAGCATTTCACGTCAAACAAGATCGTGCCACCGGGCACGCGGCTCAGCACGTCCTGCGCGAAAAGTACCATTTGGCGGTCTGGGTAAATGTTGGTGCCGTCTTTGGTGACGATGCCCAGGCGGTCGCCATCACCGTCAAAAGCCAAGCCTAACTCAGCATCACTGCTTGCAAGTGCTTTGATCAGATCGTTCAAGTTCTCAGGCTTGCTTGGGTCGGGGTGGTGGTTCGGGAAATTGCCATCCACCTCGCTGAACAACTCAATCACCTCGCAACCCAAGGCGCGGAATAGTGCAGGAGCCGATGCACCAGCAATGCCATTACCCGAATCGATGACGATTTTCATAGGGCGAGCGAGTTTGATATCAGACGTGATTCGCGAGAGGTATGCTGGCACCACATCGACAGTTTTCACACTACCGCCAGCTTGAAGTTTCCAGTTTTCAGCTTCCATCATACGGCGCAGCGCTTGGATTTCGTCGCCATAAATCGCCCGGCCACCCAACACCATTTTGAAGCCGTTGTAATCTTTCGGGTTGTGACTTCCGGTCACTTGAATGCCGCTTTTGCACAAAGTGTTCGCCGCGAAATACAAGATCGGCGTCGTCACCATGCCCGTATCAATCACCTCGACGCCAGAAGCGACCAAACCGCGAATCAGCGCTGTCGCCAACGATGGCCCACTCAAGCGGCCATCGCGCCCGACAGCGACTGTTTTTTCGCCTTCGGCCAAAGCTGTGTTGCCAAATGCTTTGCCCAAGGCTTCTGCCATTGCTTCGTTGATAGTAGACGGCACGATACCGCGAATGTCGTAGGCTTTGAAAATAGAGGCTGTCACTTGCATGGGAGTGGGTTCCTGACGAGAAATGAATGTGAAACCGATAAAGTTACGATTAAATTTTGTCAATTGTAGGTTGCATTTGCGTTCAAACCCACTGTCCGCATGTCCGAAAATGGCTAACTTTCACTTCCAGCAAGCGTATGATTTACGTATGAACATGACGAGCGATGAAACAACTGACGCCCTCGCCTGCTACCAAGCGATGAAATCGCACGATGCGCGCTTTGACGGGCGTTTTTTCGTGGCAGTTAGCTCGACACGCATTTATTGCCGTCCTGTGTGCCGAGTCAAAATCCCAAAATTTGAAAACTGCCGGTTTTTTGACCTCGCCGCCCAAGCCGAAAGCCACGGCTATCGCCCTTGCATGCGCTGCCGTCCAGAGATGGCACCGGGCAACCTGCCGTGGACAACTCATGACGCTAGCAGCACCTTGGCACTACAAGCGGCACGTTGGTTGGATGAGCCAGCAGCTTGGCTGAGAAGCAACCCGTCCATCAGCCAACTCGCCGCGCATTTGGGTGTTTCAGACCGCCATGTGCGGCGGATTTTTGAAGCGCATTTCGGTATTTCACCGCTGCAATACCTGCAAACGCGCCGCTTACTGACCGCCAAGCAACTGCTGACTGACACGGACTTACCGACCTCGCACATCGCCATCGCTAGCGGATTTGGCAGTGTACGGCGTTTTTCAGATGCATTTTTGACGCATTACCGACTCAACCCCAGTCAACTTCGCAAAACGGCTCGTAATTCTGATAACCGCGCTGATACCACCACGAACCCAACCGTTTTGAAACCCGACTCAGCGGCGGCCTACTGCAGCGTCAAACTCAGCTACCGACCGCCCTATGACAACCAATGGATGCTTGATTTTTTTCGAAAAAGACAACTAAACACTACTGAATTTATAGCAATAAATACTAATAATATACCAGCTGCGTGGACATATAGTTTTAAATTGGGTGATAAAAAATACATGGGCTGGATATCGGTCGAATTTATGAGTCATCAACCCATTGTCTTGCTCAAAGTCAGCGATTCTCTGCGTGAAGTGTTACCGCAAGTCATACGCCAAGTGCGTGCTTTGTTGGATTTGGACGCCGACCCGATGGCCATCAATACTGTACTTAAAAACAGTTTTGAGTCATCCAACGTAGATTTTTCTGGACTCCGCGTGCCGGGTTGTCTGAATGGGTTTGAGCTGGCAGTTCGGGCGATTTTGGGACAACAAGTCACCGTGGCTGCAGGACGAACCTTTGCTCAACGCGTGGTGGATGCATTTGGCAGCAGCATTGAAACACCTTTTCCCGGTTTGACGCGGCTTTTTCCCACGCCGGAAGTTTTAGCTACTGCAAGTGTGGAAGCTTTAGGCCAGCTTGGCATTGTCAAACAGCGCCAATCGGCGATTGTGGCTTTGGCGAGGGCTGTAGCAAGTAAAGAACTGTATTTGCATTCAGGTGTGGCTATTGAGGCAACGATGGCAAAGTTACGTGAGCTACCAGGTGTGGGTGATTGGACAGCACAATACATCGCCATGCGGGCCCTGCGCTGGCCAGATGCGTTTGTAGCGGGTGATGTGGCGCTGCATAAAGCGATAGGCATGTTGAATCGCGAACCAAAATACAGCCCTGCCAAAACCGCTGCAGCCGCCCTAGAAGCCTCACAAGTTTGGCGACCATGGCGCAGTTATGCGGTGATGCGGGCATGGACATCCTTGTCTAAACCTACATAAATCTTAATTTTACTACAATATTAATAGCAATATAATTAATAAATACGCCGGCTACAGCCATTTTAAAGCTCAAAAAAGCACATTTACCCTTAAATCAATCAATCAATCAATTAACGAAGCCAGATATAGAAATCATTATGAAACACGACCCCAACATCGTTTATGCCGAGTTCAGTAGTGCACAGGGCAATGTCTATCTCGCTGCGACGACGCGCGGATTAGCTGGTATGTGGTTCACCGATCAGCGGCATTTGCCAGATGTTTCAGCGTGGGAACAGGTCGATAACGTCTCGCAGCAACGCGTTTTGAAAGAAACGCAACGGCAACTGCAGGCGTATTTTGCAGGCAAGTTACAGCAGTTTGACGTACCACTAGATTTAAGCGCTGGCACTGCGTTTCAACAATCAGTTTGGCAAGCGCTATTAGCCATTCCCTTTGGCAAAACCACCAGCTATGGCGCTTTGAGCAGCAGTATTGGCAAGCCCTTGGCAGTTCGCGCAGTGGGCACAGCCATCGGGCGCAACCCGATTGGCATCATCGTGCCTTGCCACCGGGTAATTGGGGCAGATGGCTCGCTAACCGGGTATGCAGGTGGCTTGCATCGCAAAGAAGCGTTTTTGAAGCTAGAAGGCGCACTGCCAGCGCATATAACGGCCAAGCAGGCAGTGCTTTTATGATGTTTACGACATTAATCGTGGGCATGAAAGTCATGAATAGCCGGCATTTTTGATCGGCTTTGTATGCCATGATTACCTGATATGAAAAAAACCTTTTTTCTCGAATTTATCGCCCTAGCCGCCATTTGGGGCTCGTCTTTTTTGTTCACACGCGTTGCCTCGCTTGAATTTGGCATTTTTGCGACTGCAGCGCTACGGGTTGTCATAGCGTCGGTGGTTATGTTGCCAGTTTTGCTGTACAGCGGACACTGGGGTGCTTTCAAACAACGAGCTAAGCCCATATTGTTTGTCGGTTTGTTGAATTCGGGCATTCCATTCGCCCTGTTTGCTTATGCCGTGTTGTCTATCACGACGGGTTTATCGTCGATTTTGAACGCCACCGTACCATTATTTGGCGCGCTGGTAGCGTGGCTGTGGTTGAAAGACAAGCCTTCGTCGTCGCGCATTATTGGTTTGGTGGTTGGCTTCGTGGGCGTGGCGCTACTCGCAGGCGATGGCGCGAGCTTCAAACCTGGCGGCTCAGGCTGGGCTGTTTTAGCGTGTTTAGCAGCAACATTTTGCTACGCACTTGCAGCCAGTTTCACCAAAAAATACCTCATGGGAGTACCACCGATTGCCACAGCAACAGGTAGCCAGTTCGGTGCATCCTTGGGCTTAATCTTGCCAGCCTTGTGGTTTTGGCCAAGCAAAATGCCTAGCTTAGGTGCGTGGGGATCAGTCATCGTGATGGCGGTTTTATGCACTGCTGTGGCGTATGTGTTGTACTTTCGTTTGATAGAAACGGCAGGCCCTAGCCGCGCGTTAACCGTCACTTTCATGATTCCCGTTTTCGCTATTATTTACGGCGCGCTGTTTTTAAACGAGGTGATTACGTCGTGGATGATTCTTTGTGGCTGCGTGGTGGTGTGCGGTACTGCGCTATCGTCAGGCTTGTTGAAAATCAAGGCTTTAGATGGCAAAGTTCAGACGCAATACGTAAATTTAGAGCAAATAAACCACAGTTCAAGCCAGAAACAGCCTGAACGCAAGCTAGAATAAGAGCCTAAGGAAGCGTGGCCGAGCGGTTGAAGGCACCGGTCTTGAAAACCGGCGACGGAGTGATCTGTTCGTGAGTTCGAATCTCACCGCTTCCGCCATATTTGTTGGAAGCCCTTTGAAAATCATCTGGAAGCCATAAGCATGAAAAAAATCGTAGTTTCAAATGCAACGACTTTGATGGCAACCTTAGTTTTGGTGGCTTGTAATGGTGATGGTGTCAACTCAAACGATGTGACGAGTACTGGAGCAAACCCAGTCACTAAAGCTGTCTGTACCAGTTCAAACAATTGGCAAAGTGTTGGTATTGGAATGTCAGCATCACAAGTAGAGGCTCGTTTAGGAAAACCTGCGCGAATTGACTCTACCGTTACATCGGTGCAATACCATTATGAACGGTGTCGTGGCGGCTATTTCCTAGAAAAAGCAGGAACACCTGCAACAGGAACGACACCTGCAGTCAAAGATGAATACATGACATACTATTTCAGCGGTAGTGTGGTGATTAGTGCAGGCAATGGGGTCTTAAGTACGACTCCGCCTGTACTTAGATCGGATAAGCCGATGGATTGTGAGTGGGATTTTTATAACTATCCCACAAACTACGGTAATGGTAATGACGTTTTTGTTTGCAGGAACTCCTCAACCCCCTTCTAATTACAAAAACAATTCCTGCAAATCACTTAAAAAATCAAACCCACGCTCAGTGGGTTTGATGCATTTGGGGGTTTGAATTAGCAGGTTTTTCTCGATCGCTTGCGCCAAACCAGGCTGCAAAGCTGACAAAGCCAAGCCGGTTCGCTCAAAAAACATTACTGGATCAAAACCTTCTTTCAAACGCAGCGCGTTGAGCATGAACTCAAACGCGAGT
>JANMTB010000193.1:0-12178 GCA_031390045.1 Polaromonas sp. | reverse complement strand
CATGGCAAACATGCGTGCTTCGCTGGGCGTGTTTCCCAGCCGTTTGAGTAACACATTGGTTAAGGCAAAACTAAAGCCACCGCCTAAAGACAAAGCATCCGCAAAGCTAAATGACAGTGAGTTGGTTTGCAAATCTGAGGGGATCAAAACGATCATCACGCCCACAAATGCTAAAAACAAGCGTAATGCGGCGTTCGGTGTTGGGCGCTCGTCAAGTAACAGCCACGCCAGCATCACAGCCCAGGCGGGCATCAGGTAAAACAAAATCAAGACGCGAACCACGTCGCTGATACTGACCGCCCAATTGAAGCCCACATTGGTCAGTCCAGAAGCTAACAACAACAGCCATAGTTGAGGGTGTTGGACTAAACCTTGCCAAGCTTTGGGCTTGAAGCTCAATACCACGACTAATGCGAAACAATACATGATCACGGTGGACCACAGCGGGTGCAGCCCCGCAGATTGCAATTGGCGTAAAGGCCACCAAGACACGCCCCAGACGAAGGCGTTGACCACCAGTGCGCCAACAGGCAACAAATTCATGCTGGCTACTTAGTCATGCATGCCATCATGCGTGGCAATATCTATCAAATGCGCTTCTTCAGCGGGATATTTACGCAGATTGCTCGCATGCCAGCGCATGATCAGCCACATCACAAGGCTGATCAAAAAACCAAAAAAAGCGATGACGCCAAAAGCGGTCACACCTAAGCTGGTGCCCAAGACGTACAAACCACCCAGACCTAAGATGCAAGCTTGCTCGTTGAAGTTTTGTACGGCAATGGATCGGCCAGCGCCCATCAAGTTATGGCCACGATGCTGCAGCAATGCATTCATCGGGACGACAAGGTAGCCCGCCAGCCCACCCAATAAAATCAAAAAAGGAATGGCTACCCAAATGCTGCTGATGAAGTTGAGGCCAAACATCAGCACCCCCATGATGATTCCTAGAGGAATCAATTTAGTCGCTTTGTCCAGCGTCATACGCATCGAGGCAATCACGGCGCCGATGGCTGTGCCAATCACAATGACGCCAACCAGGGACGATGCTTGCGTTGTGCTGTAACCCAAAGCCACAGCAGCCCAAGCGAACACGATGACCCGTAAATTACCCAAAACGCCCCAAAACAAAGTGGTGGTTGAGAGTGAAATTTGGCCTAATTTGTCATTCCAAAGCAGGGTATTGCAATGCCAAAAATCGGGCACCAATGAGAGTTTATTTTTAGGCACAGGAATGATGGGTGCGCCTGTGAGGGGGATGCGTGTGTTGAACCAAGCTGCAAGGCCATATATCAAAATCATCACGGCGATTGCTGCTTCAGGTGGGGTGTCCACACTGGTCTTCAATAAAGGAAAATCAAAGACTAACAAATGACCTGCAATCGTTGGATTGATCAGTTGTCCACCTAAGAGAATACCCATAATGATCGATGCGACAGTCAAGCCTTCAATCCAGCCATTGGCTTTAACGAGTTGAGACGCTGGCAGCAGCTCAGTCAAAATGCCATATTTCGCAGGCGAATATGCCGCTGCCCCCAAACCAACCACGGCGTAAGCCAACAAGGGGTGTCCACCAAATAGCATGAACAAGCAGCCAATTACTTTGATAAAGTTACTCACAAACATGACTTGTCTTTTTGGGTATGCGTCAGCAAAAGCGCCCACAAAGGGTGCCAAGATCACATAAAACAGAGCAAACATGGGCGCCAGTGCAGACACGTGCCACGCTGGCGCACTCGACGCTCTTAAAAGCTCAATAGCGGCAACAAGTAGCGCGTTGTCTGCCAGAGAGCTAAAAAACTGCGCTGCCATGATGGTGAAAAAGCCTTTTTTCATCGGCTCATGCGAAGGCTGAGTCATAAGTCTAAGGCTAACAAAAATGCCTGCTGAATAGGCAATGGAAAAGGCAATGATTGGCTTGATCGCATGTCGCTATGTAAAGTTAAGTAAATACTGAGACGCTGTTTCGATAATGCATAAGTAACTAATGAAAGGTTATATCACGGCTTCACATCAAAGATGTGAATACAAAATGAGAGAATACCCTCGCTACACAGCCCTTTATACGCATGCCACGTCCTATATCCGCCACTATCCACGTTAATGCTTTGCGCCATAACCTGCAAAGCGTGCGCACAGCAGTGCCTGATTCGCGGGTCTGGGCAGTTGTTAAAGCGAATGCCTACGGGCACGGTATTGAACGCGTTTTTGAGGGTTTGCGCGGGTCAGATGGTTTTGCTTTGCTTGATTTAGACGAAGCCCAGCGCGTGCGCAAACTGGGTTGGCGAGGCCCTATATTGTTATTAGAAGGCGTTTTTGAACAGCGTGATTTGGAGTTGTGCTCTCGACTGAGCCTTTGGCATACAGTCCATTGCGACGAACAAATTCAAATGCTGGCAACGCACAAAACCGAAATGCCGCACCGCGTTTTCCTCAAAATGAACTCAGGCATGAACCGCTTGGGTTTTCAGCCTACCCAATACCGAGCTGCATGGACACGGCTGAATGCACTGCCGCAAGTCGATGAAATTTCTTTATCCACCCACTTTAGTGACGCAGATAGCCCCAAAGGCATTGCAGAACAAATGAAGGTTTTCAACGCTGTCACGCAAGATTTACCCGGTGAACGCAGCGTCGCCAACAGTGCAGCGTCTCTCAAGCACAGTGGCGCAGCCGCCGCAGACTGGGTGCGCCCTGGCATTGCCTTGTATGGCAGTTCGCCGGACTTTCCGGAGCATTCGAATGCCGAGTGGAAATTACAACCGACGATGACATTGGCTACAAAAATAATAGCTATTCAGGAAATAAATAAGCCGGCTACAGTCGGATATGGCTCTATTTTTACGGCAAACAAGCCGATGACAATAGGTATTGTCGCTTGTGGCTATGCAGACGGTTACCCACGCCATTGCAGCACTGGGACGCCAGTATTGGTCGATGGCATTCGCACCCGAATGGTTGGTCGAGTCAGTATGGACATGATCTCGGTGGATTTAGAACCCGTCATTCAAGCCGGCATCGAAGTTCGTATTGGCAGCGAAGTCACGCTGTGGGGCAATGCCAGCAACGGTGCTGTGTTGTCGATTGACGAAGTTGCACAAGCTGGTGGCACGGTGGGTTATGAGTTGATGTGCGCCCTGGCGCAACGTGTGCCTACGGTTGTTGAAGCAGAATAAGCTTGTAGATCAAGAAGTTAATTTTTTTTCTGGCACATGGCTTGGCCAAGCTGCACCGGGCCAGCGGTAGCCCAAGAGGGGTTAAAAGTCAGCGCTTTCGAGTGGTTTTCGGGAAATAGCATCACCACGGTCGAGCCGAGCATGAATCTGCCCATTTCCTCGCCCTGTTTGAGTGAAATAAGTTCATCGTCATAACGCCATTCGCGTACATCTGCGCTGCGTGGTGGGTTGATCTGGCCGTGCCAAACGGTCGCCATGCTACCGACTATCGTCGCTCCAACCAAAACGAGTACAAACGGACCATTATCTGTATCAAATACGCAGACCACGCGCTCATTGCGTGCAAACAAGCCTGGCACGCCACGTGCGGTGGTGGGGTTGACGGAAAACAAGTCACCCGGCACGTAAATCATGCGGGTCAATGTGCCATCACACGGCATGTGGATGCGATGGTAGTCTTTGGGGCTGAGGTACAGCGTTGCAAAACTACCGTTTGCAAACTGCGCAGACAAGGTTTTGTCGCCACCAACCAAGGCGGTGGTTGAATAGCTGTGACCTTTGGCTTGGAAAATTTGATCTTGTTTGATGTCGCCAAATTGGCTAATTGCACCGTCTACAGGGCAAATCAGCGCTGCCGTCGTCAAAGGCCTCGCACCGGGCTTTAGAGCACGTGTAAAAAAGTCGTTAAATGTGGCATAGCTGCTAATCTCAGGATTCAACGCTTCCGCCATGTTGACTTGGTATTTTTTGACGAACCAGCGAATCACAGTCGTCGTCGTTCTTCCTCTGGCATGGCTCGCAAAACGACCGGCGAGCGTCGTCAGAAGCTGTTTGGGGAGCAGGTATTGCGGCAGCACTTTGAGGCGATGAATCAAAACTAAATCCTCATGAAGTTCAGGTTAAACATGTCCTACTTTACTTGAGCCAGCCACGTTTGCGGAAATACCACATAGGCACCAAGGCGCTGGCTAGCATCAATAACAGCGCATACGGGTAACCCAAAGACAAATCTAACTCTGGCATAAATTTAAAATTCATGCCGTAAATGCTGGCAATCAAGGTAGGCGGTAGCAGCGCAACGCTGGCCACAGAGAAGATTTTGATGATCTTATTCTGGTTGATGTTGATAAAGCCGACCGTGGCGTCCATCAAAAAGTTGATTTTTTCGAAAACAAAAGCTGTATGTGAATCGAGCGAATCAATATCTCGCAAAATTTGCCGCGCTTCTTCAAATTGCTCAGCACTCAGCATTTTGCTGCGCATCACAAAGCTCAAAGCGCGGCGTGTGTCCATCATGTTGCGGCGAATACGACCGTTCAAATCCTCATGCCGTGCAATGGCACCCAATACTTCGCCAGCCAAGGCATCCGTCACGTCGCCAGACAGCACTTGACGGCTGACTTTTTCTAGGCCGTCGTAAATGCCTTCTAGCGTATCGGCGGAATATTCTGCATCGGCGTCAAACAGCTTGAGTAGCACTTCTTTGGCGTCTTCCAACAAGCCTGGCGCACGGCGCGCACGCATACGTAAGAGCCTGAACACGGGTACATCTTCGTCATGAATCGAAAACAACACGCCATGGCTTTTGAGCTGCGTGTTGACCAAGTTCAAAATGAACGCGACGCGGACGGTACGCGGTTCTTCGTCGTCAGCAATCAAAAAGTCTGAGCGAATGTGCAAATCGCCGTTGTCTTCTTCGTAAAAACGAGCAGATTCTTCGATGTCTTCGTCCATCGCATCTTCAGGAATCGACAAACCGTAATGCTGCTTGACCCAGCGTTTTTCTTCTAAAGTAGGTGACTCCAAATCCACCCAAATAGGCTGAAATTTGGAGAGTTCTTCTAGCGACTCGATCTCTTCTTGGAAAAGTCGGCCATTGGCTAGGGAAAAGATGTTGAGCATGGCTCTCTCCCGAAATAAGGTTGCATATGAAAAAAAGGGTGGTCTAGCTTTCAACCCCTACATTTCATGCGGGAGTTAAAAGCTACCGACTAGGGTAGGTTTCCAAGCGAATGCTCCGTAATTAATAAGACTTGATTATGACACTTTGTAAGGGATTTAATGACGAATGTGACATCCAGTGCTAAAGTCAATCCTTCTTATAGGAAGTTATGACGTTGACATCGCCCCGCATTTTGTCGCCTAAGCGCGAATTTTGGCTTTTGATCACTTTAGCCGGTATCCAGTTCACCCACATTCTTGATTTCATGATCATGATGCCGCTGGGGCCGCAATTTACCCAGATTTTCGCTATCACGGATGCGCAGTTTGGTCTCTTGGTCTCGGCGTACACCTTGGCTGCTGGAGCCTCTGGCTTGTTGGCAGCGACCTACTTGGATAAATTTGACCGGAAAAAACTACTTTTGGCGCTCTATGTCATGTTTGGTTTGGCTACGCTGGCGTGTGGATTAGCGCCAACGTATTACTCTTTGATGGTGGCTCGCGTATTCGCAGGTATTTTTGGCGGCGTTTTGTCAGCATTGTCTCAAACTATCGTGGCTGACGTTATTCCGTTTGAACGACGTGGCCGAGCGATGGGCATTGTGATGACCTCCTTCTCGCTATCAACGGTTGCAGGTGTGCCTTTGGGGCTGTTTTTGGCAGCGCATTTCAGCTGGCATGCGCCATTTTTCGGCATCGCAGCGTTGGTAGGTTTGCTGGCTGCGGGTGCTTTTGTCACTTTGCCACCCTTGACTGACCATTTGAAAATGACAAACAGGCCATCAGCTTGGAGCGGCATCAAGCAAGTGCTTGTCGATGCCAACCACCTGAAAGCATTTGCGTTTTCTGGTTTGTTGATGTTTGCCGGTTTTACGGTTATTCCTTTCATCACCATTTACTTGCAAGCCAACGTCGGATGGCGCACCGACCAAGTACCGTATGTTTATCTGTGCGGTGGCGTAGTTACACTTTTCACTGCGCGCTTGATTGGTGTAATGACCGATAAAAAGGGCAAAGTACTCATGTTTCGCTTGATGGCAGTTTTGGTTATTATTCCCATGGTGGCTAGCACTTTAACGGAGGGTTGGCCGATGTGGGCCGTGCTGCTGATTTCTACTGCGTTTTTTGCATGTATGAGTGGGCGCATGATCCCAGGCATGGCCATCATCACGTCGGCTGCTAACCCACAATTGCGCGGCACGTTTATGGCGCTGAATTCAGCGGTGCAGTCGGCAGCCATGGGGGTTGCGGCCTTCATTGGCGGTCTCATCATCAGCCGAGATGCTCAAAACCTGGTTCAAAACTACTGGGTAGCTGCCTTGTTAGGTGCTGCGTCCAGTTTGGCTGCGATATTTTTGGTGGGTAAACTAAAGTTATATCAGTCGCCAATGTCGCCAAACAAATGAGTCGTTGCACTGACTTACATCAAATGCTTAAATATTTTCTCTGAAATCCAATTAGGTACTTGCAAATGTTGGAAGGCAAGCGCATAGTGAAGTGACTTGAAGAAAAGTTTGTCTAGTTTGCGCTTGACTTCAAGTTTAGCCCTCGCACTGGTTGCAAAGATGAAAGCAGTTAGTAAAGTGAAAGTGCGTGGTTTTGTATTTGTGGCATTTGTATTTTAGGAGGCTACGTATGAATTTGACAATCAGCGGTCACCATCTCGAAGTTACCCCAGCCTTGCGCAGTTATGTAACAACTAAGCTAGATCGAATCACAAGGCATTTTGACCAACTGGTTGATATAAAAGTTTTACTTTCAGTAGAAAATCAAAAAGAAAAAGACCGACGACAGCGCGCTGAATGCAATATCCACGTCAAAGGCAATGACATGTTTGCCGAAAGTTCCCACGAAGACTTGTATGCCGCTGTTGATGAATTGGTCGATAAACTCGATAGACAAGTCGGCCGCCACAAGGAAAAGATCAAAGATCACCAACATGAGTCGCCTAAGCGATTAATGTAAATTTTAGACCTGCGTTATTAGACCGCCCTACAAAAGGCTCTTTAAGTAGAGCAGTTTTGCAGGGCGGTTTCGCGTTCGGTGCATAATATCTTTCCACCTATGAACAGACTTTCCAGCATATTACCTGCTACCCAAGTGCTAGTGAGCGTTGAAGCCACCAGTAAAAAGCGAGCCTTTGAAGAGGCTGGTTTGCTGTTTGAACAATTACACGGCCTCAACCGGGCCACTGTGACAGACAGTCTATTTGCTCGCGAGCGTTTGGGTTCTACCGGCTTAGGCCATGGTGTAGCCATTCCGCATGGTCGTATTAAGGGCATGAAAACGCCGATGGCAGCCGTTTTTCAATTGGCACTACCGATTGGTTTTGATGCGCCAGATGAGTTGCCTGTCAATTTGCTGATTTTTTTACTGGTACCAGAAGCCGCTACCCAAAAGCATCTTGAGATTTTGTCTGAAATCGCTGAATTATTAAGCGATGCCAGCCTGCGCGAAAAGTTACAAACCACACAAGAAGCTGGCCAATTGCACCACCTCATCACGGGTTGGCAAGCCACACAAGGGGTTGCATGAAGCCAACTGTTGTCAGTGCGGATGTTTTGTTTGAAGAGTTTCGCACCTATTTGAAGTGGGATTGGCTGGTAGGCTTAGCTGCCTCGGAGCGCCATTTTGATGAAGTGGCTGTTCGTGCTGCGCGATCAAGCGCAGATTTGGTGGGGTATCTCAACTATATTCATCCCTACCGTTTACAGGTTTTGGGTGAAAGAGAAATTGCCTACCTCACCAACGGTTCAGAAGAAGACTGCGCCAGGCGCATTAACCGTATTGTCAAATTAGAACCCCCTTTGCTGGTGTTGGGTGACGGTCAAATACCACCGCCTAGCTTGCTTGCTTTGTGTGAGCGCGCTCAAATCCCACTTTTTTCTACCAAAGAATCCGCCGCATTCGTCATTGACGTGTTGCGCGCTTATTTAGCCAAGCATTTCTCGGACCGCACCACCATGCATGGTGTGTTTATGGATATTTTGGGCTTGGGTGTGATGATCACAGGTGAATCTGGCTTGGGTAAAAGTGAACTAGGTTTAGAGTTGATATCGCGCGGTCACGGCTTGGTGGCTGACGATGCCGTAGATTTATTCCGCATCAACCAAACGACAATACAAGGTAAATGCCCTGATCTTTTGCAAAATCTGCTTGAAGTTCGCGGCATTGGGCTCTTGGATATCCGTGCTATTTTTGGCGAAACTGCGGTACGGCGTCGCATGCGCTTGCGCTTGATCGTTCACTTGGTTCGCAGAGAAACGATGGAGCGCGACTATGATCGCATGCCCGCAGTGATGCTGACGCAAGACGTGATCGGCATTTCTATTCGAAAGGTAATCATTCAAGTCGTCGCAGGTCGAAATATCGCGGTGTTGGTCGAAGCGGCCGTGCGAAACACGATTTTGCAGCTGCGTGGCATCGATACCTACGAAGAATTTGCGCAGCGCCAACGCAAAGCCATGGACGCCGGCTAGGTCAGTTTACTCAAGTCGATTTAATCAAGTCGATTTAATCAAGTTGGGGCACTTAGGCTTGGTGCAATTTGCATACAAGCTCAAAGCATGGTCGGCAATCACAAACCCTTTAAACTTGGCGATGGCTTTTTGACGCTTTTCGATCTCTTCGTCAAAAAATTCCTCTACCTTGCCGCAATCTAAGCAAACCAAATGATCGTGGTGGTGACCCTCGTTTAGCTCATAGACTGCTTTTCCGCCATCAAAGCTACTTCGAGTCAAAATACTGGCTTGTTCAAATTGAAGCAACACACGGTAAACGGTAGCCAATCCGATATCGGTTTGGTCTTGCAGCAGAATTTTGTAGACATCTTCTGCCGTCATGTGGCGCGGCTCACCTTTTTGGAAAATTTCCAAAATCTTCAAGCGTGGCATTGTTGCTTTCAGGCCGGTACTTTTAAGTTCGTCTAGAGTGCTCATGTGGGTTGTTTTCTGGGTAGTTCAGCCGCTACAATGGCTCCATCATATAGTTATAGTTGAGAGCCATGAATACTAAACAGACCTCCATGCATCACATTGCCACTAAAACTCCTCACAGATTGCGACTTTTGAAGTTGTCAATGGCTGCACTTGCTTGCAGCTTTATTGTGGCATGCGGTTCGATACTTTACAAATCTGACATTGCCCAAGGCAATTTTGTATCTAAAGAACAAGTTGCAGCTCTTAAGCCAGGCATGCCACGCTTACAAGTGGCGGATATTTTGGGTACGCCGCTCTTGGTCAGCGTTTTTCACGCTGATCGCTGGGAATATGTTTTTAGCTTAAAGCGTCAAGGCATTGAGACACCCTCGTATAAGTTGACTGTTTTTTTCAAAGGCGATTTGTTAGACAAAGTTGATGGCAGCAATATGCCGACAGAGCAAGAATTTATCGACGCATTGGCAGGTTTTAAGAAGTAATGAGTTCTTCGAAATTACGACTCGCCGTTGCTGGCGCCAGTGGTCGTATGGGCCACATGTTGATAGACGCTGTAACTGCTGCAGATGATTGCTTATTGACTGGAGCCCTTGACATTGCTGGTTCACCGGCTATCAATATTGATGCACTTCAATATATGGGGAAACTCAGCGGTGTTTTGGTCACGGATGACTTGCGGCGAGGCTTGGCTAATGCGCAAGTCATGATGGATTTCACGCGACCCGAAGGCACGTTGGCGCATTTGCAGGTTTGTCGCGAATTGGGTGTGAAAGCTGTGATTGGAACGACGGGATTTGACGCAACACAAAAAGCCGAAATCGCTGAGATTGCCAAAGACATCGCCATCGTTATGTCGCCCAACATGAGCGTGGGCGTCAATGTCACTTTCAAGTTATTAGAAATGGCTGCTAAAGCATTGAACACGGGTTATGACATTGAAGTGGTTGAGACACACCACCGTCATAAAATTGATGCCCCTTCAGGTACAGCGCTCAAAATGGGCGAGGTGATGGCAGATGTGTTAGGCCGCAACTTGAAGGACCACGGTGTTTTTGAGCGCTATGGCGTGACTGGGCCGCGCGATGCGTCTACGATTGGCTTTTCTACCATTCGGGGTGGTGATGTTATCGGTGACCATACGGTGATTTTTGCAGGAACAGGTGAGCGCATCGAAATCAGCCACAAAGCTTCCAGCCGCGAGTATTACGCCAAAGGCAGCTTGATGGCAGCTCGGTTTTTGGTGGACAAGCCAAACGGCCTGTTTGACATGTTTGACGTACTGAATTTGCACTAAAAACATCGCCGCATGAACGCCATTCAATTTATCCTCCAAGGCGATGCCATCAGCAAAGCGGTGGCGATTCTGCTGCTGTTGATGTCTGTGGCCAGTTGGGTGGTGATTTTGTTGAAAGCGTGGACGTTGCGCCGCGCGAGTGGCGATATGGCACGCAGTACAGCCGCCTTTTGGCAGTCCGCTTCGGTTGAGTCAGGTTTGCAGCAAGCGACAGCTTTTGACCGTTCTTCGCTTATCACCCCATTGATTTCAGCAAGTCAATCGGTCGCCAGTCCTGTCAGTCAAGGCAATGCAACATTGGCGCAAGTGGGCGACAAAGCCCAGCAGCTTACCCGCGTGTTGCGTGACGCTTTACACAACATCATCAATCAGTTGAATTTCGGCCAAGTTTTATTGGCTACAGTGGGTTCTACCGCACCATTTGTAGGCTTGTTAGGCACAGTTTGGGGTATTTACCACGCGCTCACCAGTATTTCGGGTGCGGGGCAAATGACGATTGCTCAGGTGTCTGGCCCAGTCGGGGAAGCCTTAGTCATGACTGCCGCCGGCTTGGTGGTCGCTATTCCGGCCGTCCTGGCCTACAACGTGTTTGGCCGCATCATTGGCCGGATAGAGGCCGATTTAGAAGGCTTTGCCAGCGATTTGCGCGAGCTGATGACGCACCACTGAAACGTAAAAGAGTTACGTAACATGAGTTTCGGCCGATTAGAACGTACACATGGCTCTAAACCTATGAGCGACATCAACATGACACCGTTGGTCGATGTGATGTTGGTTTTGGTGGTCATTTTCATCATCACTGCCCCACTGATGACCAGTGCCATCAAGCTAGATTTACCCAAAACCGAAGCTGCCAAACCCGTTGATGCGCCAAAGTCTGTTTCTATCATTGTCGATAAAAGTGGTCAAATCTTTTTGAATGACCAGGTAATTAACCTCATTCAACTCACCGAATCGCTCACAAAAACTGCTCAACTGAGCATAGACACGGAAGTTCAGCTGCGCGCTGATGAAGCCGTGCCCTACGGCAAAGTAGTTGAAGTCATGGGCGTGGCACAAAAAGCGGGTTTGAACCGTATTGGCTTTGTGGCTGAAGCGAAAACAGAAACAAAATCGGCAAAGTAGCCTCTTTTGGGTGAGGTCACAGCCTCTACAATTGAGGGATGACTGCCCCAACCTCCCCATCTATTGATATTTCCCCCGCTACCTATGACCATTTAGCGATTGAAAAGGCCGCGCAGAGCCACTGGACAGCGGCCGGGGCCTACTGCGTCATAGAAGGCGCTTTAGACGCGCAAGGCAACCCAAAACCCAAATACTACGCCTGCTCCATGCTGCCCTACCCATCGGGCAAGCTGCACATGGGCCATGTGCGCAACTACACCATCAACGACATGCTCACGCGCCAGCTGCGCATGAAGGGCTACAACGTGCTGATGCCCATGGGCTGGGACGCGTTTGGCCTGCCGGCTGAAAACGCCGCCATGAAAAACGGCGTGCCGCCCGCGCAGTGGACGTTTGACAACATCGCCTACATGAAAAAGCAGATGCAGGCCATGGGGCTGGCCATCGACTGGAGTCGCGAAATCACCACCTGCACGCCTGAGTATTACAAGTGGAACCAGTGGCTGTTCCTCAAAATGCTGGAGCAGGGCATCGCCTACCGCAAAACCCAGGTCGTCAACTGGGATCCGGTCGACCAGACCGTGCTGGCCAACGAGCAGGTGATCGACGGCAAAGGCTGGCGCACCGGCGCGGTGGTTGAAAAGCGCGAGATTCCGGGCTATTACCTCAACATCACCCAATACGCCCCCGAGTTGCTGGAACAGGTG
>JANMTB010000179.1:0-8931 GCA_031390045.1 Polaromonas sp. | reverse complement strand
GGTGGCGGCGCTTTCCTTGAAGTGCTGGAGGGCAAGACCTTGCCAGCGTTTGAGATTTTGACCAAACGAGCTGCGGGATAGCATCAATTCGCTGCACAAAGAATACTATATATTTGATAGCTACTCAGACAATAAATACGCCGGCTAACGTCATATTTCAATCATATCTGACCATTTTTTCACATTTTAACCATTTCAAACCTATTTAGGAGCATTTCATGGCCTTGATCACCTTAAGACAACTGCTGGACCACGCTGCCGAAAACAGCTACGGCCTGCCGGCTTTCAACGTCAACAACATGGAGCAGGTGCAAGCCATCATGCAGGCGGCGGATGCGACCAATTCGCCTGTCATTTTGCAGGGCTCAGCCGGTGCGCGTCAGTATGCGGGCGAGCCATTTTTGCGCCATTTGATCTTGGCCGCGCTAGAAGCCTACCCGCACATCCCTGTGTGTATGCACCAAGACCATGGCGCGTCGCCCGGCATCTGCTTCCGCTCGATCCAGTCAGGTTTTAGCTCGGTGATGATGGACGGCTCGCTCGGTGAAGACGGCAAAACCCCCACCAGCTACGAGTACAACGTCGACACTACGGCGAGCGTAGTGGCGATGGCACATGCCACGGGCGTATCTGTCGAAGGTGAACTGGGCTGCTTAGGCTCGCTCGAATCCGGCATGGCCGGTGAAGAAGACGGCCACGGCGCAGAGGGCAAACTGACCCATGACATGATGCTGACCGACCCGGACGAAGCAGCAGACTTTGTGGCTAAAACCAAGGTGGATGCGCTGGCTATCGCCATCGGCACCAGCCACGGTGCTTATAAATTCAGCAAAAAGCCCACAGGCGCGGTGCTGCGCATCGATCGCATCCGCGAAATCCATACCCGTATTCCCAACGTACACTTGGTCATGCACGGCTCTAGCAGCGTGCCGGAAGACTGGTTGGCCGTCATCAACGAGTTTGGCGGCGACATGGGGCAGACCTTTGGCGTGCCAGTGTCTGAAATCGTAGAAGGCATCAAAAACGGCGTCCGCAAAATCAACATCGACACCGATTTGCGCATGGCGTCCACCGGCTCGATTCGCCGCCATTTGGCGCAAAACCGCTCAAACTTTGACCCGCGCAAGTACCTCAAAGTAGCCACCGAAAGCATGGCCGGCATCTGCCGCGACCGCTACGAAGCCTTTGGTGCGGCAGGCATGGCCAGCAAAATGGGCAAAATCCACAGCCTGGAAGACATGCAGAAGCGCTACGCGACGGGGAGTTTGGATCCGCAGGTGAAGTAATTTCACTTCGCTATCCATATAAAAAGCCAGCTTGAAGCTGGCTTTTTGACGTTTAAAGCAAACAAATCACCACTGCACCATCACCCGACCGCCGACCACTTTGGCAGGATACTGCTGCAAGGGGCTGCCGCCGGCTTTGAGGCAGGCACCGGTTTTGACGTCGAAGGTCCATTGGTGTTTGGGGCAAGTCAGGGTGCAGTCGTCTAAAGCACTTAGCGGAATATCGGTGCGCTGGTGACTGCAATGGCTGTCGAACACAGCGTATTCATTGCCTTCGCGGGAGATGAAGAGGCCGCGGCCGTGGCTGTCGACGCGGGTGGTTTGGCCGTCTGCTAGGGCGGCGATGGTTAGGACGTCGTGCCAAACTGCGACGTTTGTTTCATCGGTTGATGCATCGGATTCAGCTTTTACTGGATCACCAGCGAGTTGTGCTTTCATCGCATCTACGTCAAAACCGGGCAGGTTCATGCTCAAAATGATGTTGGTTGCCCAGATGATTTTGGTCAAACCCAGCGTGGGGAAGGCCATTAGTAAAGCGTCAATCACCTCGACAGGATTACAGCCGTCACGCAGGGCGCGTTTTAAGTATTGCTTGAAGCCAGGCTCGGTTTGAGCGTCGACCTTGGTGATGACGGAGATGAGGTTGCGGGTTTTCGGGTCTAAGTGCTTGCCAGCGTCTTTGAGGAAAGCGAAGTAGTGCGTCATCGCTTCGGGGCGTGCAGCTAGGAGGTAATTGAGGGCGTCGCTCATGGATTTATAGGACAGTTACAGAACTATCAATGTACAATTTGCTATAAATTATATAACTGCATACGCAATAAATACGCCGGCTAGAGTCATATTTAGTCTAATTTTAACGATTTATCTGGCATTCAAGCCTTCAAAGCACGTTTTGAGCACGAGGTCGATGATTTGCTTGTCTGTCATCAGGCCGCTGAGCTTCAGAAACTCTAAAACGGGGTCGCACGCACGTGCATACAAGGTGTAGAGAACCGCTATGGGCGGCAGCGCGTTATTGAGACTGCTATTTTTTTGAGCCGCCTCTATCCAGCCGCCCAAACGGTCGCTGGCGTCCATCAAGCCGTCCATATAGGCTTTGTTAGACATCAACGTAGATCGCAAACTTGAGTTTTGACTGGGTAACGAGGGCATTTCACCGGCTAACTTGAGCTCCATCATCCATCGCGCACCGGCGCGTAAATTGTCAATCGGCTCATTTTTGCTTGGTAGACTATTTAAAAATGTTTGTGCCCGCTGCATGACGTGCACCATGGCGGCAGCTGCTAGCTCTTCTTTGCTGGAGAAGTGCTTGTACAGACTGGCTTTGGCGATGCCCACGTTGGCGGCGACTTCGTCCACTGTCATGGCGTCAAAGCCCTTTTCAGCCAGTAAACGATTCACTGCTTGCACAATGGCATCTTCCCGGGCAACCAGCATTTGCGCTTTGAACGAGATTTTGGGGGCTTTGGCTGTTTTTGGTACGGTTTGAGACTTCATGCCCAAATTGTAGCCGCTTCGGTCACAGAAAAATATACTCGGCTATAAAATTACGTTAAGGGGTACCAAGTAAGCTCTCGGTGCAGATTCACGACTTCGCCGACGATGATGAGGCACGGCGAGGTGAAACCACTGGCTTTGACGCGTTCGGGCAAATCAGTCAGAGTGCCAACCAGTACTTTTTGACTTTCAATGGTGCCATCTTGCACGATGGCGATGGGGAAATCTGGCTTTGCACCATGCGCGATCAGCTGTCTGCAAATGTCGGCCAAACCCGACAAGCCCATGTAAATAACCACTGTTTGTCGTGGCCGAGTCAAGGCGCCCCAATCTAAGTCGGCACTGACAAAGTCGTTGGTTTCTTTGAGGTGACCAGTCACAAACAGGCAGGTTTGGGCGTAGTCGCGGTGCGTCAGCGGTATGCCTGCGTAGTTCGACACACCACTGGCAGCCGTGATGCCCGGCACGACTTCAAACGCCACGCCAGCTTTGGCCAAAGTTTGCAGCTCTTCGCCGCCGCGGCCGAAAATGAAAGGGTCACCACCTTTGAGTCGCACGACTTGTTTGCCCTCTTGTGCCAGTTTTACCAGCAAAGCGTTGATTTGCTCTTGCCGCAGGGTGTGCTCGTTGCGGCGCTTGCCCGCGTAAATGCGTTCGGCATGCGGTGGTACAAAATCAAGTACGCCGTTAGAGACCAAATGGTCGTAAACCACCACATCCGCCTTAGCCAAGATACGAACGGCGCGTAACGTGAGCAGCTCGGGGTCGCCTGGGCCAGCGCCTACAAGGTAAACGCGGCCTTGGCCTACAGAGGCAGAAGGAACAATCGAAGAAAGATTCGCAGGAATCGGAGAAGTGGTCGTCATGTTATTTAAAATTAGGTGGACAATAGCTTATCCGAACCCCTTAGTCATTCTTCTTTATATCTTTATTCAGATTTTTTTGGACTTCTTATGCTTTTCAAATTCAAATCCAAAGCCACAGGCGACTTGATCATGCTGGAGCCGAATGGCCGGCGTGTGCTACAAATCATTGGCAAAGACCCCAGCAGCACCGGCATTATTTTGCCTGCACAAATGCCCGCTGCGCTTGCTGCGCTGGAAAGTGCGATCGCCGACGAAGAAGCTGCCATTGCCGAAGCGAAGGCGTCTGCTAAGTTAAAAGCACACAATGCGTTTAGCGTCGAAGCTGACGCCGCAAAGTCCAGCTACAGTAATGCTGACGCTGTACTGCTGCGCCAGCGCGCCTTGCCGTTTATGGAACTTCTCAAAAGCAGCCACAACGCAGGGGTTGAAATCGTTTGGGGTGTTTAATCGACTTGATCGACTTGATCGACTTGATCGATTTAATCAACTTTCGCGCCAGACACCTTCACCACTTGGGCCCATTTTTTAATCTCAAAACCAATCATTTTTGAGAAATCAGCGGGCGTGTTTCCGCCAGGCATCGCTCCT
The DNA here is from genome assembly GCA_031390045.1 of Polaromonas sp. Lineage (GTDB taxonomy): Bacteria > Pseudomonadota > Gammaproteobacteria > Burkholderiales > Burkholderiaceae_C > Aalborgiella. Next base: position 4,694 of record JANMTB010000179.1, on the reverse strand, counting down.
TGGGAGAGCAGCTTTTCTTTGACGGCAGGGTTATTCATCGCTTTGGCTGATTCTTGTTGAAGACGACTCACGATGTCAGGCGGTGTGCCAGCGGGTGCTAGCAGGCCAAACCAACTACTGGCTTCGTAGCCTTTTAAGTTACCCGCCTCTTCAACCGTAGGCACATCAGGCAACACCGCAGAGCGTTGCGAACTGGTCACCGCCAGTGCTTTGAGTTTGCCAGATTTGATGTGCGGCAAGGCGCTGGGCAGGTTGTCAAACATCACATCCATCGTACCGCCCACCAAATCTAACAGGGCAGGACCCGAGCCGCGATACGGGAAGTGCACCAAATAGGTGCCGCTCATGCTTTTGAACAGTTCGCCAGCCAGATGGATGGACGTGCCGTTGCCGCTGGAAGCCATATTGAGCTTGCCGGGGCTGGCTTTGGCGACTTTGATGAAATCTGCCACGTTGTTGATGTTGAGTTGCTTGGCTTTGTCGGCATTCATGACCATCACATTAGGCACACCGGCAATCAAGGTAATAGGTGCAAAGTCTTTCACGGGGTCAAACGGCATTTTTTCATATAGCGCGACATTGATACCATGCGTACCGACTGTGCCCATCAAAATGGTATAGCCATCTGGCGTGGATTTGGCGACGATGTCTGAGCCTAAATTGCCCCCCGCTCCTGCTCTGTTTTCAACGATGAAACTTTGACCAAAGGCTTTAGACAACTCCGGTGCCATCGCGCGAGCCAAAATATCAGTCGTACCACCGGGTGCAAAAGGGACAACAATTTTTACTGGCTTAGAAGGCCAAGCCGTCTGACTATGTGCCTGTATTGCTATTAAATTTGTAGCAATAATCAAGCCGTAGGCAAAAGACTTTATAGCCACTCGGCGCTGAGCATTATGTTTCAAAATCATGTCTTGTCTCCAATTATTAGTAAAGAAGTCACGCGTCTATCTTGCCATAAAAAAAGCCGCATCGAAGCGGCTTTTAAAGTTCTATTTGAGCAAAAAGCTTAGTCAGCGTAAACGCCAGCGGCTTTGATGATCGGTGTCCATTTTGCAATTTCACCAGCTACAAACTTCTTGTGCTCAGCTGGCTCCATGCGCTTGTCTGTCACGACCACAGCGCCCAAACCTTCTTGCTTTTTGATGAACTCAGGGTCTTTCAAAGCAACTTTCAAAGCTGCATTGATTTTGGCAAGCACATCAGCAGGCGTGCCTTTAGGTGCATACAGACCATGCCAAATGGTGACCTCAAAACCTTTGAGACCTGATTCTTGCAGGGTTGGCAAGTCTTTCAATGCGGGTGTTGTCAGGCGCTTGCCCGTGGTAACAGCATAAGCTTTGACTTTTTTGGCTTCAATTTGCGTGCTGGTATTCGTAGTTTGGTCGCACATCAAGTCGATCTGGCCACCCATCAAATCGGTCATGGCAGGTGCTGTGCCTTTGTACGGCACAGTGGTCATGTCAATTTGCATTGCATTTTGGAACAACAAACCGCACAGGTGCGAAGCAGAACCGACGCCAGCGTTACCGAGGTTGATTTTGCCTTTGTTTGCTGCCAACCAAGTCGTGAGTTCTTTGTAGTTAGCGGCAGGCAATGTTGGCTTGCCAATCAAAGTCATGGGTACGTCGTTAATCATGCCTACATATTCGAAATCACTTTCAACTTTGAAGGGAATGTTGCGCACCAAACCAGGCATGGTCGACATACCAATGTGATGCACCAATAGCGTGTAGCCATCTGGAGCAGCCTTAGCCACCTTGTTAGCGCCAATAGAGCCGCCCGCGCCAGCTGCGCTGTCGATGATGATGCTGTTGCCGCCCAAAGGTTTGCGCATGGCTTCAGCCAAATCACGCGCTACTCGGTCAGTAGGGCCACCTGCTGCAAATGGCACCACGATGGTGATGACTTTGTCTTTGATGGGGTAATCTTGTGCGAATGCTGGGGTGAAAGCCATGCCAGCAACGGCAGCAAGTGCAGCGCTGATGAGGTTGAGTTTGTTCATAATATGTACCAGAAGAAAAGTTGGATGGAAGCTTCAATAACAACTGAGCATCATAACTGGTTGACAGCTTTGAAGTTACAGGGCTTGTACCTAGGTGCGCCCTGCAAGCACAGAATTACTTGTAACTGCGCGCATCCTCAATCACCCGGCCATCATTGGGCAAGCTGCCAGGTGCGAAAAGCGTCACGGTGCCGCGCAGCTTCGTGACATCACGGATGGCTTCGCTGATTTTCTCAAGCAAATCTTCAGCTTGGGCGTGTTTGGCCGTCTCAACTTGCAGCGTCATGCGATCGTCGGCCATTTCGCCGCTGACCACCAAGCGCGCTTTGACGACATCTGGAAACCGCTTCGCAATCGTCGCGACTTGGCTAGGGTGCACAAACATGCCACGGATTTTGGTGGTTTGGTCCGCTCTGCCCATCCAACCTTTGATGCGGGTATTGGTACGACCGGTCGGGCAGGTTCCGGGCAAGACAGCTGATAAATCACCCGTGCCAAAACGGATCAACGGGTAGTCGGGATTAAAAGTAGTAACGACGAGTTCACCCACTTCGCCTTCAGCAACTGGGTCGCCAGTGCCTGGCGTGACGATTTCGACAATCACGCCTTCATCAATCACCAAGCCTTCACGGCTACTGGTTTCATAGGCGATCAAACCCAGATCTGCGGTGGCGTAGCATTGGTAAGCCGTTACACCGCGCTCTGCAAACCAATCGCGTAGACTAGGTGGGCATGCCTCGCCAGAGACCAATGCCTTCGTGACACTGGGCAATGCAATACCCATATCAGCTGCTTTTTCCAGAATAATTTTAAGAAAACTCGGTGTTCCTACATAACCAGCTGGCTTCATCTCAGCCATGGCTTGTACTTGCTGCTCGGTTTGCCCGGTGCCGGCGGGAAATACAGTACAGCCCAACGCATGCGCGCCAGATTCCATCATGGATCCAGCCGGTGTGAAGTGGTAACTAAAGCAGTTGTGTATCAAGTCGCCAGCGCGAAAACCTGCAGCGGACAAGGCACGTGCCATCCGCCAATAATCAACTGCCTTGCCCTCAGGTTCATAAATCGTGCCAGGGCTGGCAAACACACGAGGCATATTTGCACCAAAAGCAATGCTGCTAAAACCGCCAAACAAATTGGTGTTGCCAACCAGGGCGCGGACAGTTTTTTGGCGCTCCAACAAATCGGTTTTGCGCGTCACCGGCAACTGCGCCAGAGCATCACGGCTGGTCACGGCCAGGGCGTTAACGCCTTTCAAAATCTCGGCAAAAGCCTCGCTGGTATGTTGCGCATGCTGGATCTGCGGGGGCAGCGCCTGAAAGTGCGCATGGGCTCGCTCTGCGGACGGCCGTTGCTCGGCTGCGCCAAGCGCGGAATAGAAGTCGGTCATATGGGTTTGCGTGTGCTGGTGAATGGCTTGGGGTGACGTTGGTTAAGCAGCGACATGGTCAAAAAATCAGGCCAACCAACGCTTTCTGCGCTTATAGCTTTTGCCGTCTTTGAACGATTTACGTTCGCCACCACCGACGCCTAAGTAAAATTCTTTCACGTCTTCATTATTCGCAAGGTCGCTGGCTTTGCCGTCCATCACCACGCGACCGCTTTCCATGATGTAGCCGTAATCAGAATATTTCAACGCCATGTTGGTGTTTTGCTCAGCCAACAAGAAAGTTACTTTTTCGCGTTGGTTCAAGTCTTTCACAATCTCAAAAACTTCTTCCACGATCTGAGGCGCTAATCCCATAGACGGCTCATCAAGCAGCACCATCGTTGGGCTCGCCATCAAGGCACGGCCAATGGCACACATTTGTTGTTCACCACCAGAGGTGTAAGCGGCTTGACTGGTTCGGCGCGTTTTGAGGCGTGGGAAGTAGTTGTAAACTTTTTCTAAGTTAGCCGCAACTTCGCGTTTGTCTTTGCGGGTGTAACCGCCAGTGAGCAAGTTTTCTTCAATCGTCAAATGCGCAAAGCAATGACGTCCTTCCATCACCTGTACCACGCCGCGCTGCACCAAATCAGCGGGACTTAAATTTTCAATGCGCTCGCCGCGCAACTCAATCGTGCCTTTGGTAACCGCGCCACGCTCGCCTTGCAGCAAGTTCGACACTGCGCGAAGAGTCGTTGTTTTACCTGCGCCGTTACCGCCCAAAATAGCGACGATTTTGCCTTCGGGCACATTCAAAGACACGCCTTTGAGAACCAAAATAACGTGGTTATAAATGACTTCGATGCCATTCACATTCAAAACGATAATGGGCTCGATGGCTGAGGAAGTTTGAGGTGTAGTCATAGTGTCATGCGTAGAAGTATTTCAAACCAAATAACAGCGTTCTGATTTCAAGATCAATAGAAATTAAAACGCTGACATTTGCTGGCTAACAAACGAATTACGTTTGTTAGCCAGTAAAAATCTTTATTAATTAAATTAAGACTGGCAATCTGCACCATCGCGACGCGTTAGCTTCTTTTCTGCCGCGTACTTGTCAGCTGCAGCTTTTACCATCGGGTTGATGATTTGCTCGTCGCCTTGCAGCCAATCAGATGTCCAGTTGAACTTAGCGCCATCCCATGTATGAACGCGCGCAAACGCTGCGCCCATGTGGTCTTTGCAACTGGTAGAAATTGGGCGCATCACACCTTTAAAGCCTAGTGCATCAAGCTTGGCCTGTGTAAGATGCAAGTTTTCGTA
>JANMTB010000144.1:0-7423 GCA_031390045.1 Polaromonas sp. | reverse complement strand
TCCAAGGCACAGAGCCGAAACTCGGCGATAAAAAGCCAGCTAATGCGGCTGAGGTCAGAGCAGCTGCAAAAAAATCTAAAAAGCATTAAAAATATGTCTTTTTAGATATGAATATTCCTATAGCCGGCGTATTTGTTGCCTAAGTAGCTATTAAATTCATAGTAAATATCGATTCTATGATTGTTCCTAAATGACCATGACCAACATCCAAATAGCCGATTTCAGCAACCCCGCCCACGCCAGCGCAGTCGTTTACCTGCTCAACGAATACGCCAAAGATCCCATGGGCGGCGGTGAGGAATTGTCCGATTTCGCCAAAACCAATTTGATCAACGAAATGGCGAAACGCTCAGGTGTTTATGCGATCTTGGCCTTCGTTAACGGCAACCCTGCAGGCTTGGCTAACTGCATAGAAGGCTTCTCCACCTTCGCGTGCAAGCCGCTCTTAAATATCCACGACATGGTTGTTTTGGCAGAATACCGTGGCCGAGGCATCAGCAGCCAACTCCTCAAAAAAGCCGAAGAACTCGCCACATCGTTGGGCTGCTGCAAACTCACCCTAGAAGTCCTAGAAGGCAACAAAACGGCGCAAGCTGCTTACGTTGCCAACGGTTTTGTGGGTTACCAGCTAGTTTCAGAAATGGGGCAGGCGATGTTTTGGCAGAAGAAGATTTGAGTCATCAAGGAAAGGCGCATAATCGTTTCGACACTACTAACTTGGAGAAACAATCATATGAATGCTATCAAACTCACCGCCATTGTGCTGATTGCAGGTGGCGTCTTCGGGCTGCTCTACGGTAGTTTCAGTTACACCAAGGAATCCACGGGTTTAAAGCTCGGACCGATTGAACTGTCGGTGCAGGAAAAGAAAACGGTCAATGTCCCTGTTTGGGTGGGTGTTGGGGCTATTGTGGTCGGTGGCTTGTTGCTGGTGTTTGGCAGCAAAAAAGGCTAGTTTTTTTCAGAAACGTCTCTCCAACACCATCTGGTCATTATCACGCCGCATCGAAAAGCGGGTTAAAAAGCTATTGCCTAAGAGCACGTAGGGCATAGCCTGTTGAGAGACGATGGCGTCTACGTTTTGCACTTCTACGTCGCCAATGCGCACAGAGTTGAGGGTGAGCAGGTAGCCCACAGTTTGGCCGTTGGCGGTGTTCATGCGAACGGGTCTGCCAGCTGCGTAGTCAATACCCATGCGTTTGGCCTCGGCTGAGCCCATGGCAACTGTCGTTGCGCCGGTGTCGACCATGAATTGAACCGATTTGCCGTTGATGCTGCCAGCAGCCAAAAAATGTCCGCCATCACCCGCATTCAGTACGATTTTGCTACCACTGCTTTTGCTGCCCGATTGCTCGCCCACACTGGCAGGTGAATCTCCTACGCGCAAGTTCAACCGCTTGCCGCCTACCATCAACACGGCGCTGTCACCTTGAGTGGAGATGACTTTGACGCCCTTAAAATCCTCACCCGATGCTACGATTTTCGGAGCACTTCCGTCAACAATCAGCAGCGCTTTGCTGCCGACCATACCGGTCAGGGTGACGGATTGAGATTGTGCAGTTGCCGCAGCAAATGCTACGAGCAAAGGGAGCAAGCTTTTCAAAATCAATCCCTAAAGTTGTCAAAGCTCACTGGCATATCCGTAATCTCAGATCGAATCAGCGCCATCGCGCCTTGCAAATCGTCGCGCTTCGCACCGGTCACGCGAATCGCGTCGCCTTGAATGGCAGCTTGCACTTTGAGTTTGCTTTCTTTGAGCAGCTTAGTGATTTTCTTGGCGGCTTCGGCTTCAATGCCGTTTTTTACCTTGATATGGACTTTCACCTTGTCGCCGCCAATTTTTTGCATGTCGCCTTTGTCTAAAAAACGAATATCGACATTGCGCTTGGTCAGCTTGTTGCGCAGCACGTCTTCGACCTGGTCGAGCTGAAAGGCGGCATCGCCATACATGATGATTTCTTTGTCTTTTTCTTTCAGCTCCACAGCGGCGGAGGTGCCTTTGAAGTCAAAACGGGTGGTGATTTCTTTGCTGGTGTTGTCGATGGCGTTCTTGATTTCGACGAAATTTGCTTCGCAGACGGTGTCAAATGAGGGCATGGTGAGGTTATAAGTTAAGTTTTTAGATGGTTTGAGAGAAATTGATACAGCTTTGAATGCGACAATTGTCCCATGTTCATCGAGAAAAATGTAGCCCTAGAGTCGTTAAATACCTTCCACATTGTCGCCAAAGCGCAAACTTTGGTGCGAATCGGCTCGTTAAATGACATATTCGACGTTTTGGCGGATGCCGACCTGAAAGCGCAACCCAAATTTGTACTCGGCGGCGGCAGCAATATCGTCATCACGGGCGACATCAAGCCGCTGGTCATGAAGGTCGAAATCATCGGCAAACACCTCGTCTCAGAAACCGACAAACACTGGATCATCGAAGCTGGCGCGGGTGAAAACTGGCACGATTTTGTGACGTGGTCTGTGCACGAAGGCTACCCGGGCTTGGAGAATATGGCGCTGATTCCCGGCTCCGTTGGCGCCAGCCCGGTGCAAAACATAGGCGCATACGGTGTGGAGCTGCAAGACCGCTTTCATGAGCTGGACGCTGTCAACCTAGAAACGGGTGAGACTTTCACCCTCAACGCCGCGCAATGCGCTTTTGGCTACCGCGACTCCGTTTTCAAGCACGTCGCAGCACGTGCCGGCGATTTTGGGCTGGGCGGCAAAGCGCTAATAACCCATGTGCGCTTTGCCTTACCAAAAGATTGGAAGCCGGTTTTAGGGTATGCGGATATCGATAAAAAGATGGAGGAATTAGGCCTCCAGCCGTGGAATTACTTGCCTACACCGCTACAAATTTATGAGTGGATTTGCAGCATCAGAAGCGCTAAATTACCCGACCCTAATGTCATTGGCAACGCCGGCAGCTTCTTCAAAAATCCAACTGTTAGCGCTGAGCAATGTGCTGACATCATCCAACGCGAACCCAAAATAGTGCATTACCACTTAGACGACGGCACCGTGAAACTGGCTGCGGGCTGGCTGATTGATGCCTGTGGCTGGAAAGGCAAAAGTGTCGGGAATGCCGCAGTTTACGAAAAGCAGGCGTTGGTGATTGTGAACCGAGGCCATAGTGAAATTGGAAGTGGCGCCAAAGGCGCCACGGGCGGGGAAGTGATGACCTTAGCTAAGGCGATTCAAACCAGTGTTTACGAGCGCTTTGGCATCCGGCTGGAGCCGGAGCCTGTTGTTGTTTAAGGCTTAAATCCCCCTCAATCCCCCTTTTTCAAAGTGGGAAGCAAGAGGAATAGACTTATTTTTTCTCGCCCAACTGCGGCAGCGCGGTACTGTCACCCATGGTCAACAACCCGGTTTTGACATAAATGCTCAGCTTGTCACGGGTGTCCACAATATCCAGGTTGCGCATGGTCAGCTGGCCGATGCGGTCTGCGGGGGAGAACGGGGCGTCTTCAACTTTTTCCATGCTCAGGCGCTCTGGCTTGTAGGTCAGGTTGGCGGACTCGGTGTTGAGCAGGGAATAGTCGTTGCCACGGCGCAGCTCGATGGTGACTTCGCCGGTGATGGCGCGGGCAATCCAGCGCTGGGCTGTCTCGCGCAGCATGATGCTTTGCGGGTCAAACCAGCGGCCTTGGTACAACAGGCGGCCTAGTCTCAGGCCGTTCATGCGGTATTGCTCGATCGTGTCTTCGTTGTGAATGCCCGTGACCAAGCGCTCGTAGGCGATGTGCAGCAGCGCCAAACCCGGGGCTTCGTAGATGCCACGGCTTTTCGCTTCGATGATGCGGTTTTCGATCTGGTCGCTCATGCCCAAACCGTGGCGGCCACCGATGCGGTTGGCTTCCATGATCAGGTCAACAGAGTTAGCGAATGTCTTGCCATTCAACGCAACCGGTTGGCCTTCTTCAAAGCGCACGCTGACCGTTTCGGCTTTAACGACGACGTCGTCTTTCCAAAACGCCACGCCCATGATGGGGTTGACGATTTTCATGCCGCTGTTCAAAAACTCTAAATCCTTGGCTTCGTGCGTCGCGCCCAGCATGTTGGAATCGGTGGAGTAGGCTTTTTCGGCGCTCATTTTGTAGCCAAAACCGGCTTTCGTCATGAACGCAGACATCTCAGTGCGGCCACCGAGTTCGTCGATGAACAACTGGTCTAACCACGGTTTGTAGATTTTCAACGAGGGGTTGGTTAGCAAGCCGTAGCGGTAAAAACGCTCAATATCATTGCCTTTGAACGTGCTGCCGTCGCCCCAAATGTTGACGTCGTCCTCTTTCATCGCGGCAACCAGCATCGTGCCAGTGACAGCGCGACCCAGTGGCGTGGTGTTGAAGTAGGTCACGCCAGCGGTGGAGATGTGAAACGCGCCCGCTTGCAACGCGGCAATGCCTTCAGCAGCGAGCTGGCTGCGGCAATCAATCAAGCGCGCTTTTTCTGCACCGTATTCCATCGCCTTTTTAGGGATTTCGTCGTAATCAGCCTCATCAGGTTGACCCAAATTGGCGGTGTAAGCGTAGGGAATGGCTCCCTTGAGTTTCATCCAATGCAGCGCCGCGCTGGTGTCTAAGCCGCCAGAGAAGGCGATGCCGACTTTTTGGTTGATGGGGAGGTTTTGCAGAATGGTGGCGGACATGGCGTTCTTCTATTTTTATGTTTTTGTTATTGCAACGAATCAACTGAAATGGCAAATGTAGTGGTACGCCTCAGTCACGCGAATCTCAAAGCTGGAGTTGCCGATGATGCTGAACTTCTCACCAGCCACAGACTTCAGCCAATCGTTCGTTCCAGCCAATTTGTACTCGCAGCTGCCAGCCGTGCATTCCATGATTTCAGGCGCACCGGTGTTGAAAGTCAGCGTTGAAGGAAGGACAACACCGACCGATTTTTTCGTGCCATCCGCCAAGGTGATGCCGTGGCTCACGCATTTGCCGTCAAAGTAAACGCTGGCGGTGGTGGAAACGGTGACGTTGTGGAAATGTGGAGTCGTTTGTGACGTTGTTGCTGATGTGGTCATAGTGGCTTAAATGTCTAGGCAATAAAAAAGGGGCTGTGCCTTGTAAGCACAACCCCTGATTTTAAAGCACTCTAGCCTGATGCTAGTAGCGACTTCGTTTTAGCGCCAATTGCGGTAGTCGTCATGCCCATAGTGTGGGCGCACTGGATAGTTAATCACTTGCACAGGGCGCTGGACAGCACGCGGCGCGTAATGTGGCGCATAGTACGGTGCGCTGTTGTAGATGTAGCGTGGGCGATAAGTGTCATACGTGTCGTAATACACCACCGTTGGCGCTGGCTGTACATAAGTCACGGTTTGCACAGGATGCGTGTATACAGGTTGGGTTGAGTAGACTTGCGTTACTGGCGTAGCAGGAGCCACTTGGTTTTGCACTTGCAAAGCAATGCGCACACCTGGGCGGAAATCGCCATTGGCAGGCATTTGCACGTTATAGCGTTGACCTGCATATTCATACAGCACATTTTGCGCGATCGTGCGGTTTTCTATCGTATTTTGTGTGTGGCAAGACTGTCCTGCATGCTGCGTCGCGTAGCCTAGGTAGTTTTGAGCTTCAATCTGGTTGCCCACAATGCCGCCGCCCAAGGCACCAATCACGGTAGCCACAGCTCGGCCGTCTTGTCCGTGACCACGGCCAAATTGGTTACCCAGTGCACCGCCCACCACAGCACCAATCAGTGCACCGCCGCCTGAAGGCTGGGCGTTGTAAGTTGTTGTGGTTGTGGTGCAAACTTGCTTAGGCACAGTGACTTGCTGCACCACTGGGGTGCTTGAGATCACAACGCCAAATGCATTGCCTGCGTTAGCTTGTGCAAAGCTCACACCTGCAGCGGCCAATAATGCGGTAGTCAAAACACTCTTAACAACGATATTCTTCATGGCTAAAACTCCTTTAAGTCCTTAAGGTTGAGGACCGATCCTGAAGTAATCTGCACACCATGCGCAATTTTGTTTCAGTGCACCTACAACGAGTGTGTGACCCGCCTAGCTGACCGAAGTTTGCAAAGCTTGTGTAAAGGTAGGGTAACGAAATGTTGATCAGCGTGATTTTTGCCTCATTTTTAAGCAATTTTAGGTATTCACACGGGCAAGCTGTTTTGACTTAAAAATAATAGCAGTAAAGGCAATGAATACGCCGGCTAGAGACGAATTTTATAGTTGAAAAGTGACTAAACTGGACTTTGACATTTTGCTATGATTTAAATAGCGACTTAGGCAATAAATACGCCGGCTAGAGCCATATTAGATGCTTTCTTGATCATCTAAACCCGTTTCGCCCAATTTTCCGCATCAAATCCCACTGAAATATCTGTTTTTGAAGCCATATCCACCCATTCCACCACAGGCCGTTTAATCAAACTTGCGTTCAAAATCAATAACTTAGCTGCAGATTCAGCATCTACAGCCGTGCTTTGCGTGGCGGGGTCTAGCTTGCGCCAGGTCGTGCCTTGGCGATTTATGAGTTTGTCCCAGCCTACTGCGGCTATCCATGCAGTAGGCGGTCGGGTGGGACGCCTTGTTTTTTGAAGTCGTGGAAAATGTAGTGAACTTGGTAGTCAAGGCCTTGCGCAGTCAGCCAAGCGCGGGCTTTTTTGACGGTGTCGCAGTTGGGGATGCCGAATAAGGTGATCATTTTTGTATTTTCACTGTTTTAAACGGACTAGCCGTACCAACATAAGGGAAAATACGTAGAACATGACTGAATTGACGCAAACTTTGACCCCTTCAAATACCTTCCAAACTTTAGCCGAATGGCTGGAATACTGCGAAAAGCTGCATGCCAAGCCGATTGACATGGGGCTGGAGCGGGTGCGGGAGGTGGCGCAGCGGATGGAGATTCGTTTCGACTGCCCGGTGATTACTGTGGCGGGCACGAACGGCAAGGGCTCGACTTGCGCGATGGCGGAGTCGATTTTGAGCCAAGCGGGGTACAAAACGGGGGTGTTTACCTCGCCGCATTTGGTGCATTTTGAGGAGCGGCTGCGGATTGCGGAAGTGCCTGTGAAAGCTGCTGAATTGATAGCTAGCTTTGCCCGTGTTGATGCGGCTAGAGGATCAAAGAAAGCTGAAAATGGCTCTTCGGCTGTGCCAGAAATCTCCCTCACTTATTTCGAGTTCACGACGCTGGCTTTGCTGGATGTGATGGTCAATGCCGAGCTTGATGTGGCGATTTTGGAAGTGGGCTTGGGTGGGCGGTTGGATGCGGTGAACATCATTGACGCGGATTGCGCCATCATCACCAGCATCGACCTGGACCACATGGAGTTTTTGGGCGACACGCGGGAGAAAATCGGGTTTGAGAAGGCGGGCATCATGCGCGCGGACAAATCCGCGCCAATCGCCTCGGCATGCGCCTGCACCGACGCTGGAGGCATTGGGTCGCTCACGATGGCGTGTTTG
>JANMTB010000140.1:0-3577 GCA_031390045.1 Polaromonas sp. | reverse complement strand
TTGAATTCAACGGGGTCCGTCCATCCGATCTGGGTGGTGAATTCGCCCCATGAATAGTCAGAATCCAAGGGTAAAAGAGTGTGATCTAGGTCGAAAAGAGTTATTTTAGGAAGTGAATTTTGCATTATTTTGCGTTTTTTGGAAATATCGCTATTATTTTTATAGCTATTTAGGAAATAAATACGCCGGCTAGAGATGTATTTAGCATGTAAATATGAGATATTGACAGAACTCAGCCATTTTCCATCATGGATTTGATCAGCGGCACAGTAATTGATTTTTTTGACTGCAGGGCGTAGCCGTCTATCGCGTCCAGCAGTTCCATCAAGCTGCCCAGGTCGCGGCTGAAGCGGTTGAGCATGAAGTCCATCACCTCGTCGCTCAAAAATACGCCACGTGCATCGGCTTCTTTGCGTAACACGGCACGGCGCTCGGGCTCGGACAAAACCTGTAGCGCGAAAACGTGGCCCCATCCTAGGCGGGTACGCAGGTCTTCTCGCAGCATCAAGTCTGCGGGTGGGCGGTCTCCCGCAGCCAGCACCCAACGCTGCTGGCCGGTGCTGGGTGTCATGGCATTGACAAACCAGTTGAAGGCGGCGTGCTGCTGCTGGGCGGTGTACAAATGAACGTCGTCCATCAGCACAGCGGCCCACGAGTCGTCAAACATAGGCAAGTTGTGGATAGATGCGTCTAGCCAGCCGATGTGCACGCCTTGATCTCGCAAAGCATGCGCCACGGCTTTGAGCAAATGCGTTTTACCGCTAGAGCTACCGCCCCACAAGTAGGTCGGCACGGGCGAGCGCGTGGGGCTCTTGGACCACAAATTGAGGTGCTGCAAGGCGGCAATGTTGGGCCCTGCAAAAAAATTGGTCAACGTCGGCCCCGTGTGCAGGCCAATATCAAGGGCAATTTGTTTCATAACTTGTATTTTAAGAGCGCAATGAGCAGTTGTAGTTGCGAGAAAAGTTACTAGTTCAACCGGGCTTAACTTCGTTAGCTTGATTCGCCTTTATAGAGCTTGCTCGCCATGTAATTCGCCTGCACGCGCCGCATCGCTACCAACAGCACCGCACTGGCTGGCAAAGCAACCAGCACGCCCACAAAACCAAACAATTGTCCAAACGCCATCAGCGCAAAAATGACTGACAGCGGATGCAGCCCAATGCGCTCGCCAACAAATCGCGGCGTCAGGTAAAAGCTTTCCACCACTTGTCCGGCGCCATAAACGACAGCCACCATAAGCAAGGCTTTGATAGACGCAAACTGCAGCAGCCCCGACAACAGCGCCAAAACCATTCCCAAACCAAAACCCAAATACGGCACAAATACCGCCAAGCCGGTGAAGATGCCAATCGGCCAAGCCAAATCTAGCCCAAACAAAGCCAAACCGACGCTGTAAAAAATAGCCAGTGCCAACATCACCAGCAGCTGACCACGCAGATATTGGCCGAGCACGGCATCAGATTCTTGCGTAAAACTATCAAACGCGGGATGCATACGCGGCGGCACAAAGGCTTGAAAACGACCCACAATGTTGTCCCAGTCGATCAACAAATAAAACAGCACAACAGGAATCAAAACAACATTGCCCACTATCGCCAGCGCAACACTTCCGCCTAATTTAACGGACGATAGGACTGAGCCCATGCTGTCTTCGGCATTGGTATTGAGGTATTTCAAAACAAAGTCTTTGACGTGCGCAAAGTCAAGCGTGAGTTTGATGCCAAGCTGCGCCAGCAAGGGTTTCAGCCAGTCGTGAATATTGTCAAAAAGAACAGGGATTTGCTGCTTCAACAACGGCAATTGCTTGGTCAAAATCGGCACAATGAGGAGTAAAACGGCGAGTAAAACGACGATGAAGAGCAACTCAACCAACAAAACGGCGATCACCCTGGGCATTTTGCCGCGCATCAAGGCGTCTAAGCGGTTCACCACCGGGTTGAGCGCATAAGCCAAAACGCCAGCGACCACAAAAGGCGTTAAAACTGGTCCCAAAAGCCATAAAAGTACGACAGCAAACGCCGCAATACCCAGCCAAGTCATGATGGTTTTTTGTGTGGATGTGAATTGCATAGTGTTTGAAGAAATCCTAGTAAAAACCCTTAAAATCAAGGCAAATTCTAGTCTGATATGACGGCTAGCACCTCAAAATCAATAACTTGCGAGCCAAACAAGCATGTCATCACCTCAAACGCCCTCAACCACCCCACTGAGCTACAAAGACGCCGGCGTTGACATTGACGCTGGCGATGCCCTGATCGAACGCATCAAACCCTTTGCCAAAAAAACCATGCGCGAAGGCGTGTTGGCAGGCATTGGCGGTTTTGGTGCGCTGTTTGAGGTGTCCAAAAAGTTCAAAGAGCCCGTCTTGGTCAGCGGTACCGATGGTGTGGGCACCAAGCTGAAACTCGCCTTTGAGTGGCAAATGCACGACACCGTAGGTATCGACCTGGTCGCGATGAGCGTCAACGACGTGCTGGTGCAAGGCGCAGAGCCGCTGTTCTTCCTAGATTATTTCGCCTGCGGCAAGCTGCATATCGACACCGCTGCGGCAGTCATCCAAGGCATCGCCAAAGGTTGCGAACTGTCCGGCTGCGCGTTAATTGGCGGCGAAACCGCTGAAATGCCGGGCATGTACCCCGCAGGCGAATACGATTTGGCCGGTTTTGCCGTCGGCGCGGTAGAAAAAGCAAACATTTTGACGGGAGCTTCGATTGGCGCTGGCGACGTGGTGCTGGGTTTGAAGAGCAACGGCGTTCATTCCAACGGTTTTAGCTTGGTGCGCAAGTGCATCGAACGTGCAGAAGCTGCAGGCAACATCCCCGCGACGCTGGACAGCCAACCCTTCAAACAAGCCGTCATGGCGCCTACCCGTTTGTACGTGCTGAACGTATTGAAGGCATTAGCCGCTCATCCACTGAATACATCTGCAGACGGCACAACATCCGGCATCAAAGCATTGGCACATATCACCGGTGGCGGCCTGTTAGAAAACATCCCCCGTGTCCTACCCAAAGGCATGGCTGCCCACCTGACCAAAGGCAGCTGGCCACAAACCGAGCTGTTCGCATGGCTGCAAGCCACTGCTGGTATCGACGACATAGAAATGAACCGCACCTTCAACAACGGCATCGGCATGGTGGTGGTAGTGGACGCCGCTAGCGCAGCCAGTGTGGCGCAGACTTTGCGTGATTTGGGTGAAACCGTGTTTGAAATCGGCGCGATTGCACCGCAGGGTACGGGTGCGGCGGTGGTGGTTAGCTAAACCACTGATTTAGGCCTTCAAATACGCCTTTAGCCGGCGTATTTATTACCCAATGTGCTATAAATAATATAGCAAAAAGCCCAATAATTTTTCGAACTACTGGGCTTTTTTTTCTAGTCTACTTTAAGTATCAACGTTTAACTGACACCCGATTGACTGAACCCTCTAGCACGTACAAGCCAATGCGATGCTTTTCGCCTGACTCCGTCACCACGGTTTGCCAAAGCGTTTTAATCGCATATCCAAACTTGTGACGTAACTCATGGATTCGCGGTCTCGGGTCATAAATATCTAGGTAGCGCATCGCTTCAA
>JANMTB010000114.1:0-1713 GCA_031390045.1 Polaromonas sp. | reverse complement strand
CGCGCAGTTGTTGCACTAGGGCTGTTTGACAGAAACAAAGCGCCGGCTAGCGACGATTCTTCCATAGCCAGCCAAATCAAAGAGTTTGACGCCAAAATAGATGCGACACCCGCCTTTTTCTATTTGATCACTCAAGGCAATGATCGGTTGACGCAAATAAACGCAGGTCGCGCCTATGTCAGAGCACAACTGGCAGCAACAGCGCAGGGTTTGTCTATGCACCCAATATCGCAAGCCTTGCAAGAATATACTGAACAAGCGAAGCAATATCTTGCTATCCACCAGCTACTGAACGCACCACCGGCAACGCATACCGTGCAGATGTGGACGCGCATCGGCTTTGCACCCGCGCAGCAGCCCTCGCCGCGACGAGGAGTCGAGCAGCACATCACCAAAGCATAGATACATCATGAACCAAATCCACACCATTCATACTGTATAAGGCGCAGGTCCTGTCGCCAAAGCAACCGTCGCTGCCCTGTTGGCACGCGGTTTACCCGTTCGCGTAGTCCACCGTTCTGGGACTTTCGCCAAGCTACCCGGTGTAGAAGTAGTCGCGGCTGACACGTCAAACCTTGCGCAATTGACACAAGCATTCAAGAACTCAGCCGTCGTCTACATGTGCGTCATGCCCGCCTACCACCGCTGGGCTGAGGAGTTCGATGTGATGATGCACAACATCCTGCAAGCTTGCGCCGCTAACGGATGCGCCATGGTGTTTGCCGACAATTTGTACATGTACCAAGAGTCGCCAAACGGGCCTTTGACCGAAACTACGCCGCAGAAACCCACCACCCGCAAAGGCGTTATCCGTGCGCGCATAGCCGAGATGGTGTTGCAAGCGCACCGCGACGGCAAAGTCAAAACCACTATCGCCCGAGCGTCTGACTTTTTTGGTCCTAAGGTTGAAAACGCCATGTTGGGTGACCGGTTCTTTCCACAACTCATCTCTGGCAAAACCGTGCAATGGTTTGACAATCCGGACATGCCGCATTCCTTCACCTATGTGCCCGATTTTGGCAATGCCTTGGCGGAATTAGGGGTGGACGGCAAGGGTTGGGGTGAAGCTTGGCATGTGCCGCAATGCATCACCTGCAGTGGGCGTGAGGCAGCCGAAGCCGTGGCGAAGCTGGTCAACAAGCCAGCTAGATTAACAAGGATGGGGACTTGGATGCTTCACATCATGGGCATCTTTATGCCACAAGCCAAAGAAATGATCGAAATGCTGCCGCACTTTGAAACGCCGTATGTCGTTGACGACAGCAAGTGGCGCAGCCGCATGCACACGCGTGCGACGCCGTGGGACGTGGCTTTAGCAGAAACGGTTTTTTCTTACCCATAAAAGCGAGCTTGCATCAACGACAATCAGGGCATGCCCCATCGAACAACCCATTTCTCAAGTCGCGATTATCTCTCTGCCCTGGCCGTCGTTGTCATTTGGGGCTTGAATTTCATCTTCATGAAGTTCACCCTGCGTGATTTCACGCCCTTTCAGATGGGCGCAGCGCGTTATGTTTTTGCGGTTTTCCCGCTGATTTTTTTCATTAAACGACCGAATATGGACGTGAAATGGTTGCTGTATTACGGCTTGTTTCAAGGTGTGGGACAGTTTGGCTTTTTGTTTGTGGGGCTGAAATTGGGCATGACGGCGGCGTTGGCTTCAGTACTGATGCAAACGCAGGTGTTTTTCACGGCGATTTTTAGCTTCGTACT
>JANMTB010000075.1:0-4341 GCA_031390045.1 Polaromonas sp. | reverse complement strand
TGGAGAAGAGGGCTGGATTGACGACGAAGCCTACGCCACACCCGCTGCTCGCTTGCTTCACTTAGGCCCGATTTTCAAGCGCATTGAACAATGGACCATGACCAAGACCAAGTTTGAAGCCATGGACATTTTGAACAAGTTTGACATTCCGTGCGGCCCCATTTTGTCGATGAAAGAAATCGCCGAAGAACCCGCTTTGCGTGCGACAGGTACGATTGTCGAGGTTGACCACCCGACGCGTGGCAAATATCTCACCGTTGGCAACCCCATCAAAATGTCTGACAGCGAAACTGTGGTGACGCGTTCACCGCTGTTGGGTGAGCATACAGATGAAGTTCTAATGCAGCTTGGCTACAGCATGGAAACCATCAACCAATTACGCGCTGAAAAAGTGATTTAAAGCATCGTTTTGTGTTCGTGCTAAGCGTAAACTCGCTCACGAATCCACTTCGTCGCAATCCATTTTTCGCCCTCAACAACTGGGGCTCCGCCGTGTAGTGTTGTGGGGTCAACTTGGCCTTTAGAGTTGAAGTATGAAAAATACAAGGCTGAGCCTTTTTTCGGATAAACACTTAAGTTTATATCCGGCAAAATCGTAGCGCCCCCGGCTTTGACATCGTTCAAGTACATGATGACGGTCATGATGCGCTGTCCACCATGGGCGGTGTGCACACGGCCACCGGCGTTGTCCGGAAAGTAATCAAAGTGCGGCCGGTATTCGCCACCACCTGCGTAGTTCAATATTTGAATCCCTTCGCCATTCGGTACGGGTGTGCCCGTCACTTCAGCAATGCGCGTTTCAATTTTCTTCACCAAATCGTTTTGGCCCAATGTGAAATATGTGCCCAAGCTGATGCGATGCTCATGGTTCACGCTGTCACCCGTCGCGTCGTCCACCACGGTAGATTTTGTCAGTGTGCTTTTTGACAATTCACAAAACGCGTCGCACTCTTCATGCGTCATGAAGTTGTCAAGAAGTACAACATCCGGTTTGCTGACTCGCATCGCCACTTGGATATGCTGCCCATCTTTGGTGACGATAGAATTTTCAAACTGAAACAAATAGCTCGCTTCTTGCACATAGTCACCCGACTCTACGGCTGTTTGTACACCTGTACCTGCACCAGTACTTATACCTGCAACAGGCACAAAGTTAGTTAAGTTAAACATAGCCGTGTCTTTAGCAATGCCTGCTTTGAGCATGTCTCTGAGCATGATATCGCGCGAGCATCCGCGCAACATGTTTTCGCCAATCCAGTCTTGCCAAGCTTTGTCTAACTTCTGCATAGGTACTCACTCAGTTTTAAGTGAGGTAAATATACCGTAACTTATTGGCAGTCTGCTTATTGAGGAATTAACAATGTTAGAGAATGTAATTGCTATATTTAGTATAGCAAATTAAGCAATAAATACGCAGGCTATGGGCGTATTTATGCATAAAATCACAGTATTTTATAATCCGTATAGCCCTTAGCGCCACCGCCGTAAAAAGTCGCACGGTCTGGCGTATTCAAAGCTGTACCTTCGCGCAAGCGGCGGGTCAAATCTGGGTTGGCAATGAAGGGACGACCAAAGGCAACCAAGTCGTCCCCTTTTGCCAGTGCATTGTCAGCCAGCGATTTGTCAAACCCGTTGTTCACCATCCACGCCGCATTTCCACCGGCATCTTTGTAGGCGGCGCGCAGGGCGACGTAGTCAAACGGCTTGTCGCCTTGCTCATAGTCGCGGGCGGCACCGGTTGCACCTTCAATGATGTGGACAAACGCCAAGTTGAGCGGGGCGAGCTGTTTCACCACGCGTTCAAACAGGGGTTGCGGCTGCGGGTCATGCGCGTCGTTGGCCGGTGTGACGGGCGACAGGCGCAGGCCGACACGGTCGCCGCCGATTTCCTGAATCACAGCGGTCATCACTTCCACCAGCAAGCGGGCGCGGTTCTCAATGCTGCCGCCATAGGCGTCGGTGCGGGTATTGGAGCCGCTGCGCATGAACTGGTCGAGTAAATAGCCATTGGCTGCATGCACTTCAATGCCGTCAAACCCAGCAGCGATGGCATTTTTGGCGGCGTGGCGGTAGTCGGCCACAATGCCGGGCAGCTCGCTTAGCTCTAAAGCGCGGGGCATGGACGTCTGCTCAAAAGTAGGAACGCCGTCTCTGATCAAAACAGTTTTGGTTTTGGCTTGTAGCGCTGAAGGCGCCACAGGTGCTTGACCATTCGGCTGCAAATCAACATGCGACACGCGCCCCACATGCCAGAGTTGGATGACGATTTTGCCGCCCGCCGAGTGGACAGAATCTGTCACCTTGCGCCATGCAGACACTTGCGCATCGTTCCAAATGCCAGGTACATCTGAATAGCCTTGGCCTTGGTGGCTGATGGCGGTAGCCTCGGTGATGATCAGTCCAGCACCGTTTTTCGGGTCGGCGCGTTGTGTGTAGTAGGTCACCATCAGGTCGTTTGGCATCGCACCGGGAGCGCGGTTGCGCGTCAAAGGTGCCATCACCACGCGGTTGGCAAGGTGCATGCGACCGGCTCGGAGGGGTTCGAAAAGTGTGGTCATGTTTAAATCGTCGTCTTGTTAAGGGTTGTCATGTTGAGGACTTGTGGGATTAGTATTTGAAGGTAATATTGCTTTATTCAATGTCTTCATCTTAATTGACTCAAAATCTAACTAGGAGGCGCATGGTGACACTCACACAACGCTTAAATCCATGGCAACCCCCTTTAAAAGGCGGCATTGACGACCCGAAAAAAAAGGCAGCCAAATCCTTCAAACTGGCTGATTGTGACCCAGCGGCCAAACCGTTTTCCAGCGGTAGCAAACAAAGTGACAAAGAAGCCGTTGAGGCTTTGGCGATAGAGCTGGATGGTTTGCAAAACCTGTTTTATGCAGACAAACGATTCAAACTTTTGATTGTTTTGCAAGGAACGGACACTTCTGGGAAAGATGGCACCCTTCGTGGCGTGTTTAACCGCGTCACCCCGCTGGGTGTTCACACCATGGCTTGGAAAGCTCCCTCAGAAGAAGAGCGTGCGCATGACTATTTGTGGCGAATTCACCAGCACATGCCTCCTGCCGGTGAGTTCATGGTTTTCAACCGCAGCCATTACGAAGATGTCTTGGTGCCACCCGTCAATGGCTGGATCACGCCCGCGCAAACCCTGCAGCGCTACACCCAGATCAACGACTTTGAGCGCATGCTGAGTGAAAACTGCACCGTTATCATTAAATTTATGCTGCACATCAGTTTTGAAGAGCAGGGTGTTCGCTTGCAAGAGCGTGTGGACGACGAAACCAAGCACTGGAAGTTCAGCATGGGCGACTTGGAGGTGCGTAAGCAGTGGAAAAAATACCAACAAGCCTATGAAAACTTGCTCAACGCCACCAGCACCCCCTGGGCATCATGGACAGTCGTCCCCGCAGATTCCAAAACCCACCGCAACCTGATGATTGCTAGCGTGGTCAAAGATGCTTTACAAAAGCTTGATTTGCGTAATCCACCCGCTGATCCTGCAATGAAGGGATTGAAGGTGATTTGAATCGTATTAAGCTTGATCGAATCTGGTCTTAATGGGTTTAAGCAGTAACTGAAGTAGTTGCTTATGCCTTGCCCGGTAGTGTGAATCTGAATGTTGAGCCCACGCCTGGCGCGCTTTCTACCGTGACGGATCCGCCATGGGCTTCTGTAAATGTCTGCACAATGGCCAGCCCCAAGCCTGTACCATCGTCGCGTTCAGCGTCTGTTTCACCTTTGTCGAAGATCTTTCCCCGCATTTCCTCAGGTATACCCTTGCCGTTGTCGCTCACCCAGCAGGCGATGCTGTGGTCATCAACTAGGTCTTTGGCACCGATAGTGACGACGCCATGCGGGGTGTACTTCAAGGCGTTGCTGACCAGATTTTGCAAGATGCGTTGCAGCACACTGGCATCGGCATAAACGACCAGATCGTCTGGGACACGGTTGATGATTTGTGTGCCAGCGGATTCGGCCATAAGTGCGGTGTCATTGATCAGCCGTTCGACCAGCGGCCACAAATCAAACGAACGCCGCTCCAAATGGATGCCCTTGTCCGCTTCAAGGTGTGTGTTTTCTTCCAGTACTTTTTGCACCAATCCTTCAAGCTGCTGAACACTGCGGCGCAGTGATTTCAGCATTTGTGCCGCATCTTCACCGTAACCGCGTTTGGGAAGCGACTGCTCCAGCACGCGACCCGTCAACGAAATGGCAAACAAGGGTGTTCGCAGGTCATGCGCGACAAACGCCAAATACTCCTGTCGCCGTTGCTTCACTTCCAGTGCTTGCTGGGTTGCATAGGTCTCCAATGCCAAGCCAATCGCATGG
>JANMTB010000040.1:0-4209 GCA_031390045.1 Polaromonas sp. | reverse complement strand
ACCACAGCTACACCGGAAGAAGCTATCGAGCTGGCATACCAAGGTTTGCGTGAACAACTTGCTCAGGAACTACTTGCCGTTGTATTGACTTGTTCGCCAACCTTTTTCGAACAATTGGTTGTTGATCTGCTTGTAAAGATGGGGTACGGTGGCTCAAGGCGCGATGCTGGCGAAAGAATTGGTCAATCGGGTGATGGTGGTATCGATGGAATCATCAAAGAAGATCGATTGGGATTGGATGCAATTTTCATCCAAGCTAAGCGTTGGCAGGGTTCCGTGGGAAGACCTGAAATTCAAAAGTTTGTTGGCGCACTTCAAGGTCAACGGGCAAGAAAAGGCGTTTTCATAACTACTTCTTGGTACACGGCGGAAGCAATTGACTATGCTTCACGAATCGACACAAAAGTCGTTCTTCTTGACGGCAAAGCTTTATCCGCATTAATGATCGATTTTGATATTGGGGTCGCAGCATCAGCGGCATACGTGGTCAAGCGTATCGACTCTGACTATTTTGAAGAAAATTAAATTCTTTTATTTCTCATGGAAAACACACAAGACCTCAACGTATCCCGCCTCGCAAACGCCTGGGCTGAATTGCAACAACATGCCAACGAAGGCACGCCTTTAGATGCCAATGCTTATCGCTTAGCCTTTGCTGACCCCGAGTTTTTGCTGCGCCGTGAAACGCGGGGAATGCGGATGCAGTTGGAGATGCTTAAACCAGAGTTAGAAATGCAAGCGCAAGGCATTGAAAATACCGTCGTCGTCTTCGGCAGTGCGCGTTTTGCCGCACCTGAAAATGCCTTCAAAGAGCAACAAGCAGCTATGGCTTTAGGCGATGCAAACGCCATTGAACGAGCCTCAAAAAAAATACGCCATGCGCAATATTATGAGCAAGCACGGCAGTTTTCACGACTGGTGGCGGGCTACGGGGCTCGGAAGCCGCCTAAGGAGCGCTTGTACATTTGTACCGGCGGTGGGCCTGGCATCATGGAAGCAGCTAACCGAGGAGCGCATGATTTGGGTGCTTTGACAGTGGGGCTCAATATTGCATTGCCGCATGAGCAATCGGCGAATCCCTATGTGTCGCCATCTGTCAATTTCAAATTCCACTACTTTGCACTGCGCAAAATGCATTTCATGATGCGGGCTAAGGCTTTGGTTGCTTTTCCAGGTGGTATGGGAACCTTGGACGAATTGTTTGAAGTGCTAACTTTGGTGCAAACGCGCAAGGTGAAGCCCGTGCCCATTGTTTTATTTGGCACGGACTACTGGAAACGATTGATCAATTTTGATGTGCTGGTTGAAGAAGGCACGATCTCAAAAGAAGATTTAGCCTTGTTTACATATACGGACGACCCACAAGCGGCCTGGGATACTATCAAGACGTTTTATCAATTAAGTTAACTTAAATTGAGTTACTTATTTTGGTGGCCTAAGTTTCCAAGCTTGATTTGAAGCCAGCCCCACTAAAGCACCCGTGACCCAAAAGAGCCCAGCAACGCCTACAACTGCCCCTGCGACGCCATACAACATAGGCATGATCACGCTGCTGGCGTTGATGGTCATCAGCCTCAGCCCCAAAGCTTCACCATGGCGATGTTCGGGTGTGATTTGATGCAGAGTGCTCATGATCATGGGTTGCACCGAACCGAGCACGAAGCCCAAAGCAACAGAACAGGCACCCATCGCCCAAGCAGTTGGCATCAACGGGTAAATACCGAACAAAACACCCGTTGCCACCATCGCGCCTGACACAACCACCCATTCTTTTAAATGCTTGGCGATGAAGGGCAGTAGCACCCGAACCACGGCGGCAGCGATGGCGAAAACACCCAAAATTGAGCCAATCACCGAAGCGCTGTAGCCGCGTTCGTGCCCCAAAATCGGCACCACAAAAGTGTGCACATCCCAGCAAGACGACAAGAACCAGTTAACAATAATCAACCGGCGCATCATCGGCTCGTTGAACAAATCCCAAGCGGTACTAGGTTTAGCGGCAGCATCTACAACCACAGGAGACAATTCACGCGTCCCATGAACCAGCAGCCATGAAACCAAAGGCAGCAGCGCCATCAGCAAGAATGCAGCTCTGAATCCGCTGTGGTCAATCAACAACCCTGCAAAAAACGGGCCTATGAAGTTTGACACCGCTGGGCCGAGCGATAACCAGCTAAAAACACGCTTCAGCTCGGTGCTGCCTTCGGCACTGCGACCCACAAATCGCTGCAACGCAATCACCATCACTCCGGTCGCGCCTCCCGTCATCAAAGCACTGAGGCACAAAATAGGAAAAATTGGAAAAGCGACTGCTAAGCCTGCGCCCGCGCTAGCCGCCAATACAGAAAGTTGTACGGGTTTGCGCAGACCATGTTTGTCGGTAAATCGACCAGCCGGTAACGCTAAAAAAACCTGAGTGAGTGCAAACAAAGCAAGCAGAACACCAACTGCAGCAGGGCTGTAACCCTCGCGCAAAGCCAAGAGCGGTGCTGCCATGCGCATACCCGCCATACACGCGTGCAGACAAATTTGCGCTGCTATTAATTTCGTCAGTTCTTTGCCTGTCAAAGCGTAATCACCTAACTATCATTCAGTATCTGCAGTGGGTGGCAACAGTTGCTGCGACTGTGTATCTGGTAAAGCTTCAACTACTTTTAATGCACGACGCATTTGTTTGGTTCGCGTATCTGCAGTATCGATCGTATCAGTTGCTTTTTGCATTTGCTCTTTGATTTTTTCAACCCAAGTCGCATATCGATCAAACTCAGTTTTAACAGCTCCCAATACTTTCCAAACTTCAGAAGCTTGACGCTCTAGCGAAAGTGTCCTGAAGCCCATATGCAAACTGTTTAGCATTGCTAACAAAGTGGTAGGCCCAGCCAAAGTTACTTTGTAATCACGTTGCAAGGAATCCATCAAGCCTGGACGTCTAAGAACTTCTGCGTACAAACTCTCAATTGGTAAAAATAAAATTGCAAAATCAGTAGTGAAGGGTGGTGCCAAATAACTATCACTAATAGATTTTGCTTCTGACCGAATACGTAACTCTAATGCTTTACCGTACTGCTCTACACCAGCTGCATCAGCTCTTTCATGTGCTTCTAACAGTCTTTCATAATCATCACGTGGGAACTTTGCATCAATAGGTAACCATAAGGGCGAACCATCTTCACTACGTCCAGGAAATTTAATAGCAAAATCAACCCGCTGATTACTGCGAGGTTTAGTCTCAATTTGTTTCCCGTACTGGTCGATTGTGAAAACCTGTTCTAAAAGTGCTTCCAAGCGCACCTCGCCAAACATGCCACGAGTTTTTACTCCTTGTAAAACGCGTTGCAAGTTACCCACGCCCTGCGCTAGCGTTTGCATCTCACCTAAACCCTTGTGGACTTGCTCTAAGCGATCTGCCACCTGCTTGAAGCTCTCACCCAAGCGCGCTTGCAACGTGGTTTGCAGCTTCTCATCGACCGTGGCCCGCATTTCGTCTAGCTTGGCAGAATTCGTGGTTTGCAGCTGGTTGAGTTGCTTTTCCATGGTTTCGCGCACTTCGTTCATGCGACGGGCGTTGGATTCACTCAAGCCTTGCAGCTGCGTAGTCAGTGTGTCTGCCAGTGTTTTTTGAAGTGCTGCGAGTTGCTGGCTGGATTGAACCGTTAGCGCATCGATTTGCGTGTTTTGAGTACGAAAAGCTTCACCGCTTTGCAGCACCACAGCTTGTTGGAATGCGCCGAAGCTTTGCGTCAACTCTTGCCTACCTCCGCGAGAGGATTCGGTGATTTCACGACGCAGCTCGCGCTCAAGCCTCTCAGAAGTGGTTGATACCGCTCCTAGCAGCTCAGTTTTGCCTTGCACAGCAGCGGCAGTGGCGGTTTTGTCTGCGCGCCTGACAGCTAACCAAATCAACACCAAGGCATTAAAAACGGCTACGGCAATAAGTAGCCACAAAATCCACGGTTCGATACTGATGCTTGCTGTGTTGTTCATTACCACTAGTTTACTTGATACTGGCTATATGTACAGCATAAAATACAAAATTTTGATTAAAAATAGTAATAAATACACATCTAGCCGGCATATTTATTGCCTAAGTAGCTATTAAAAATATAGCAAAAATACCATGCAATTGGGCGGATTCAAGCACGAAGTGCAACACGGTTTAAAGACTGATGAAACACCTCGTGTGGAGTTTTAAATCCTAATCTCTTACGA
>JANMTB010000039.1:0-21754 GCA_031390045.1 Polaromonas sp. | reverse complement strand
GGATAATCGAAAGCAAGGCGTAGTAGGCGACCGCCCCGGCCAGCAGCAGGCCCTGGTTGGCGCGAAAGCCCTTGATAGTTCGCAACGCGAATTCGGCGGGATGGCTGAGCACGTAAACGGCCTGCGGTTCGAGCGTCATTGGTGTTAACCGGCATACGCCGGAAGGCTGGAAAGTTGAGTTGATTATGCGCGGTTGCACCAGGATTGGCTATGCTAACCTACGACCTGGCACTGCAAGTCGCAGGCCGCACGCCCCAATGGCAAGAAGATTACCGCCGACAAGGCTGGCGTATCAATGCCCGCGCCCGCCGTCTGGCCACCCAACGGTGTAGTGTGTGTTGTCGCACAGACCCTTTTGCGATTTGCAGTAATATTAATTGAAGGTGCTTGACCCCGAGCACGTCGCTATCAAAGATGTATTTTTGCGATTCGTGAAATTCAGAAAGGCTGACACATGGCTACAACTTCCAAAAAATCAAATCCCGCTTCCAATCACGGTCAACTGCAAAAATGCCCGACTGGCATCAAAGGCTTTGACGAAATTACAGAAGGCGGGCTACCGAAAAACAGGATCACTTTGATCAGTGGAGGACCCGGCTCTGGAAAAACGCTTTTGGGCATTGATTTTCTGGTAAATGGCGTGATCAATTACAAGGAGCGGGGAGTCTTCATGTCCTTTGAAGAAACCGAATATGAACTTTATCAGGACGTTGCTTCTCTCAACCTGGATTTGCACGGCCTTGTTTCAAAAAAGGAAATTCGGTTTGAACATGTTCTTTTGGAGCGCTACGATATTCACGAAAAAGGCGAATTCAATCTTGAAGGGCTGTTTATCCGCTTGGAACTGGCCATTGACTCCATCCACGCCAAGCGCGTGGTGCTGGATTCCATTGAATCACTGTTCGCAGGCATTACGGATGCAGGCATTCTCCGCCTGGAGATCAAGCGGCTTTTCCGGTGGCTAAAGCAAAAGCAGGTGACGGCCGTCATTACCGGCGAGCAAGGGCAAGACTCATTTACCCGCCACGGTCTTGAGGAGTTTATTTCCGATTGCATCATTCTTCTGGACAACAGGGTTCGGCAACAAGTTTCAACCCGCAGAATTCGCGTCATCAAGTATCGTGGCTCAAACCATGGAACCAACGAATACCCTTTCGTGATAGATAAAGATGGGCTTTCCGTCATTCCTATTACTTCGGCAGGGCTCGATCATCCAGGTACCGACGAGAAAGTTTCGACAGGCGTTCCGTCCTTGGACAAACTGTTCGCAGGTGAAGGTTACACCAAAGGCAGCACCGTACTCGTTTCAGGTACCGCGGGCACGGGTAAAACCAGCCTTGCGGCTGCTTTCGCGGTAGAAAGTTGCAAGCGTGGCGAGCGGTGTCTTTACCTGTCTTATGAAGAATCTCCTGGGCAACTGATTCAAAATATGCGTTCCATAGGTTTTGATCTGGAAAGATGGTCAAAAAAAGGACTTTTGAAAATTGTTTCCACCAGACCCGCCTTTTTTGGTCTGGAAATGCACCTGCTCGATTTATACAAAGTCCTTGCAGACTTCAAACCAACTTCGGTCGTTATAGACCCCCTGACAAGCCTTATTGGGCAGGCCGACGCATCGGAAATCCAGTCCATGCTGACCCGTATGATCGACGCCCTGAAATCCAAGGGCATCACCGGCGTTTTCACGAGTCTTGTCTCTTCAACCGCCCAAAATGACACAAGTGGTGAAATCGGGGTCTCATCTTTGATTGACACTTGGATCGTCGTTAGAGAATTGGAAGAAGATCAGGGTAAAAAACGGACTCGCGGCATCTATATCGTCAAATCTCGTGGCACGGGTCATTCAAGTGATGTTCTAAAAATGATTTTTAGCGATGATGGAATTCAGCTGCTACCCATGGAGGGTGATGCGACCGCAGGTTCCGGTCAGAAAAATAAAGTTGTCAAAAGTATAAGTGCCAAGAAAAAAGAAATTGCTAAGAGTAGTTGATAGAAGTAATTGAAAAAAGTAAGGCTGTTTAATTAACCGGCTGGAGTCAGACACATGGGAATACTTAAACCCAGCTTCGTTGTCGGCATTGGCGCCTCAGCCGGGGGCCTTAACGCCTATAAGGCGTTTTTTGATGCACTGCCATCCAACACAGGCATGGCATTTGCAGTTATTTCTCATATTCACCCCGCCGCCCATAGTCAGTTGGCTGAGATTTTGTCGCGGCATACAAAAATGACGGTAGAGCTTGCGGCATCCGGGATGGAGGTACTGGCCAATCAGGTCTATGTGATTCCCGGCAATGCAGATCTTCTGATTGAGAAGGGGATCCTGAACGTCATCTCCCCGCGCACCAGAAGGAATGCACAGGTAGACATATTTTTTACCTCACTCGCAATAGCCATGGGCGAGCTTGCGATCGGCATTGTTTTATCGGGCTACGACGGCGACGGTGCAGAAGGCTGCAAGCGCATCAAGGCAGCGGGGGGAACAACTTTTGCCCAAGACACTTCTGCCGAAGTTAGCGGCATGCCTCTCAGCGCCCAAGCGACGGGTTGTGTTGACTTCGTGCTGTCACCCGACAAAATTCCGGTAGAACTGGATAAATTGATCATCAGATTCGCGGGGGGAAATAGCGGGGGGGGGGTAAACCCTAATTACTGCGGCTCAGACGCAATAGCCTCGGCATAGCGCCTTGGCGATTGAAATGGGGGCAGATGCCGTCGATATCGGCAAAACCATTCATGCGCATCCACGCTGGGTGAGCCAATTGGCATGGCTGCGGAAGTGGCGCATGGGAGTTGTACGGATTTGCCGCCTGTGAAATGATAGCCGATTACTCTGCCATTTGCACTGCATGCTTATAAATCTCACTCGGCGTTGTCATCCAAACCTGCCCCCGATCTCGTGCAGCTGCAAGATGCTGCAGTGCACGTCGTAAGTGTCGCAGTCGGTAGGGTTGTCCGATGATATAGGGGTGTAGAGCGATGCCCATGACCAAAGGCGGGGCGTCTGGAGATTGGGTTTGATCCAGCATTTCATCCAGCTGGTCGATGATCATTTGAGCAAAATCTTTGCCATCCATTTGCCTAGCAATGATCATGGGTATGTCGTTGAGTTCCTGAGGATAAGGAACGGCCCACAAGGGCATGCCATTTCGGGTGCGCATGAGTATCGGCTGGTCATCATGGCACCAGTTCAAGGTGTAGCTATAACCAGTGACAGCCAGCAAGTCAGGGGTTAATCGGCTCTCTGATATCCAAGGTGACAGCCAGCCCGCAGGCGTTTGACCGCTTTCTGTCTGAATGCGGTTTCGGCAATATTCAAGCAGCTCTCGTTCATTCGTTTCACTGAACCCACCTTGGCGCTCAGCATTGCTGTGTCCATGGCCAACAATCTCATCTCCACGAGCAACAAATGCTGCGACTAGCTCAGGGCAATGGTCGTACAGCGCGGTGTTGATGATGGCTGCGGTTGGCAGATTAAGGCTATCGAATAAATCTAAGCAACGCCATGCACCTACGCGATTGCCGTATTCGCGCCAACTGTAATTCAACACATCTGGCTGCGGGCTAGCTGGACCGATGGCAGCGCCTAAACCTTCGCCAAAAGCAAAATGTTCGATATTGAAGCCAATGTAGGCCGCTAAGCCTGCGCCGTTTGGCCAACGGTAATTTTTTCTGTTGTTGATGGCTTGGTAATCAAAACGGTCATGCGTCGGCAATACGTCGTTGAAGGTTTTTAGCATCTATCTGACTCAGTAAAGATTAACGCGTGAATTAAAGGGTTGCAAGACCAGCACGTACTAGCATCCACTCTGCGCTGTCGTTCCACACGTCCATGTGGGTGATCAAACTATCACGCACAACATAGCGGTCTACGTAGCGATTGCCCTCAAAGGCTGTTCCGTCTGGCCATTCTCCATATAAAGTTCCCAAACTATAAACCACGGTATCGCCTGCTTTGTCTGCGTCAGGGTTAAATAGCACTGTTTCAGTGCGTTCAATCCGTTTCTTAACCCATTTATAGCGTGATGCATTGAATTTGGTGCACTCAGCAGGTTCACGCATAGCGCGTTTGCCTGTGAATAATATTTGCATATCAGCTGCTGTGTACTGACTTGCAGCCACGGGGTCGGGGATCATGATCAGCCGCAGAAATTCGTTGACAATATCCGCCGCTTTAGCTGAAGTGGAAATACTTAGGGGATTGATTGTCAAAGAAGGTTCTCCTGCGGCTGTTTAGGTTACAAAGAGATTATGTTATCACTTCTACATTGGCCTGTTTCGCGACAGCGCGCCATGTGTCAATTTGAGATTTGATCAACTTCTCAAAATCGCCACCAACTACAGGTACTTTGCGTGGCAAGGTTTGCAAGTCGTCAAGCCTGGCTGCGAAATCTGGCTTGGACAATATTTCAGGGATCAGCGTTGAAAGACGTTGAACGATAGGTGCTGGCACTCCTTTAGGTGCGGATAAACCTAACCATTGCGAGCCCGTTAATTTTGCATAGCCAAGCTCAGCAAATGTCGGGATATTAGGGAATGCTGGCAAACGGTTTGGCGTAGAAACGGCCAAAGCACGTAAAGAGCCTGTTTTTAGCTGTGCGACGTTTGTTGTGACAGGGTCAAACAAGCTGTCGATATTGCCGCCTAGCAAGTCTTGCATGGCTGGAGCACTTCCTTGGTAGGGGATATGGTCATGCTGCGGCGCTTTGCCTTCTATCTTCAGCATTTCGCCAAACAGGTGGTTAGCCGAGCCAATGCCGGAAGAGCCGTATTTAACTGGCTTTGTTTTTGCAGCGTCAACATACTGCGCGAGCGTTTGGTAAGGCGATGCAGCGCGTACCAACAAAACCATAGGCGCTTCAACCAGCATAGCTATGTGTGTGAAATCAGCGATAGGATCGAAAGGCATTGTTTTTCTTGTAGCCGTCGCGTACACGTGCACTGAGGCATGGCTGACGAGCAGTGTATAACCGTCAGCTGGCTGCTTGGACACATAGTCTGTACCGATCAAGCCGCCGGCGCCAGCTTTATTTTCAACCAAAACAGTTTGACCAAGTGCCGCCGATAAATGCGGAGCCATTAATCGTGACACCGTGTCAACCAATCCGCCCGGCGGAAATTGCGCCACAAGTCTGATGGGTCCACGCGTTGGCCAAGCAGCGCTTTGAGCGCCAACCCATGCTGGTGTAGACAGAACTGATGCTCCTGCAACCAAAATATCACGACGTTTCATAAAAACTCCCATTTGTAGTTATCTATCAAAAAAGACGAATTGTGCTGAAAAATGAAAATTGCTCGCACGTTTATACACAGCAATTTATATGCCAAGAAACGCCGATGCGTCAATGCTGGCGTCAAATTCTCATCGGATATGGTGTCACCAAAGGGACAATGCTAATGTGATCGGCATAACTATTTTGAGACGTATTTCAATAAGAAAAGTCTTTGGCCTGCCCATCGGCAGTGCAGCCTGGCTTTCTAAGTCTTGCTAGAGTTGGAAAATAAGTGAAAACACGCCCAATGTTGAACACACAATATATCAAATAAACCTGAGTTTCAAACTCCGTAAAACCTATAGGCCCAGCGCATCTATGGGTGAAGCAGCTATGAAGAAATTGGAAGATGTTGTTTTCCATAACAAGTATGAACTAATGATTTAAATTGACGACTTGTTAGGCTCATTGATAGCGCTTGCTGTAGATATACACCTGTCTGTAGTCACTGGCTTTAATCACGCTTTTGTTGGATGATGTTGACAATGCCTGCGTTGGCTTTTCTTCGACTACAGTGACTTGTCCGATTGCATTGACCGCAAATCTTGGGTACACGCCAATGGCATTCGCTACAAATTCCGTTGTAGCTCCCCAATTCGCATCACCCATGTGGCGCTTAACCCAAGTTTTAGAGTTCAAACCTACAGACTCTTGCCAGGCCACCATGACGTAGCCGAAAGCGTCGTAAGTAACCACGGGCGCATTGATATTGATTTGAGAGGTGGCACCATCTCGGATTTGCGTCACACCTTCCCATCCTTTGTCATTGATGAATCGATTGACATAAATGCCGAAGCGATTGCCGTCAGACTGCTTCCAGACGGCGGTGACATTATCAATGCCATCAACTGCGACTTGTGGCGAATAGGCATGGCCAGCATTGTCGGTTTCTAACAAACTGGCAGTATCCCAGCTTTCGCCCGCCACACGGCGCATACTCTAAATATTGAAACGCGTACCGTCATACTCTTCCCAGACCGCCGTGGCGTTGCCATTCACATCCGTCACGGTTTGTGGCTCTAAACTACTGTATTTAATCGAAGATGTTTTGATGGGTGTAGCCAACAAGGCTTGCCCTATGGGCTGGACTGCTTGCTCGACATCGCTATTGCTACAAGCTTCTAGCATTGCACTGCTTGCAATCAATGCAAAGAAGCCGTACATCGCTACGAGAGATTTGTTCATTGAATTCATGATGTGTATCCTTTAAAAAATGAAAAGAATCAGAATGCAAGGCAATTGTGTGATTTAAACTAAATACATAATTGTTAAAATTCACATCATTCCATGGCAAAAATACAAGATTGATGACCGTTCAAGATCGATGAAGCCGTAAGATAAGGTGGACTAGACAGCGCAGACGTAAAAAAAGCCATGAAAATGGCTTTTAGTGGCTTTTAGTGGTTTTTAGTGGTCTTTAATGATATTTAAGGATAAATATCGCTATAGCCGGCGTATTTATTGCCTAATACGCTATCAAATACATAGCAAATTTGCTTTCAACAGCTGCTATTTAATTTTGCCCAAACCTACCCGATATTCCTCTAACTTAGCTTCATAGTCAGCCGCATCACCATAGGCTAAAAACCGGTTGTGGTGTTTATGGGTTCCCAAAATCTTGTGGGCATGTTTAATCGGGCAGAAATACTCTTCGGTGCGGGCTAAGATTTCGCTCATATAACCCATCAAACCATTGCCATATTCACAATAGGTGCAGTGAAATTTCTCGATAAAGTTGAGATAACCCAATTGATGGCGGTCAAAAACAATGTAATCAGATCGTTTTACTTTGGTGATGCCGTAAATGGGGAAACAGGTGATTTGGTAGAAGCTGACGCACAGGTCAAACAGCACCATAGGCACAATCATGCTGTAAATGATGGGGCCGGTGATCAGGTTTTGCGGGCGGTTGGTGACCAGCCAGCGGAAGAAGTTTTTCTTTAACTTGCGGTGAGCGGCTTTGACAGTGCTCTCAAATTCAACCCGTTTGCCTTTGATAACAAAAAACATTTTGCTTTCTTGTTCATTCACGGCGGTGCGCAGTTCGTCTTCAAGCGTGGCCATTTGCGCCAATATTTTGGCTATGCTGTCATTCATGGAAAATTCCTAGGGTTTGCCGCACAATGGGCGCTGCTGAAAACCAGCAAATTCGCTAAATCGGCTAAAATTTCTAAGATATCTATAAATAGCTAGATATAGCAAATTTTAAGCTCTAGCCGGCGTATTTATTGATTTTATTGCTATTAAAATAGTAGCAAATATAGACTATCGCAAGCCTGAGGACTCAGTTGGTAGATTAACCATGGTTTGAGGGCTCTTGGCTAAATCAACACGCCTTGCGCCGTCGAAACGCATATTCCAGTACGGAATGCGCATATCCTCTATCCGAACACTGGAGCCAGAGCGAGGAGAGTGGATGAATTTGTTGTCTCCCATGTAAATGCCTACATGGCTGAAACTGCGTTTTAAGGTGTTGAAGAACACCAAATCACCCGGTTTGAGTTGTGTTTTATCAATGTTTTGGGTGGCGACAGCTTGTTCTGCAGCGGTGCGCGGCAGTATCAAACCGATGGTATCTTTGTAAATAGCACGTACAAAACCACTGCAATCAAAGCCAGATTCGGCGCTGTTACCGCCACGTAGATAAGGAATACCCAGAAAACCGATGGCGGTACTGACCAAATCGCTGGTGCGCTCGCTGATTTGTGCGCCTAATTGCCCACCCGTTTCAACGATTTGCCCACCAATTTTGGACAGCAAACCTTTACTGGCCAAGAGCATTTGTAGCTCGTCAGGCTGAGCCACAGCATCAGGATTAACGGCCATCGCAGGCTGCATAGCTAATGCCAGCAGCAAAGCGATAGGGGTTAATTTACTAATCATGACATCAAGCATAACCGAACG
The DNA here is from genome assembly GCA_031390045.1 of Polaromonas sp. Taxonomy (GTDB): domain Bacteria; phylum Pseudomonadota; class Gammaproteobacteria; order Burkholderiales; family Burkholderiaceae_C; genus Aalborgiella. Next base: position 13,580 of record JANMTB010000039.1, on the reverse strand, counting down.
AATTTAAGAAGTCAAGTTAAGTTAGCGTTGTAACCTGTTGATTTCATTAAATAATGGTAATCCCTGATGTGGTTTATTAGTTACTATAAATAATAACTAAGCGCTCAATGTGAGCTGCTGCATCGCTGGCGTGTTGTCGATACCAAGTTGGTCAGCACCCGTTGGTTTGGGTACACTCGCATCACGAATGGGTTTATAGGCACTGATACTTTCAGATTTTGCCAGCCACATGGGTGCGTCAATTTCGGAGAAAACTTGCTTCAAGCGTTTGCCCCAACTGGAACGAATCATTTGGAAGTAGTCGTTTTTCTCGTCAATATGCGCCACATGGGTGACTGCCAAGCTGTCTTCGTGGTAAACCAGCAAATCAAGCGGCATGCCGACGGAGAGGTTGGACTTCAAGGTGCTGTCCATCGAGATCAAGGCGCACTTGGCGGCTTCGTCTAATGAGGTTTCTGGAGTGACGACTCTATCTATGATGGGTTTGCCATATTTGGCTTCACCGATTTGGAAATAGCAGTTTTCATCTGTCGCTTCAATGAAGTTTCCGGCGGCATAGATATGGAAAAGCCGGGTTGATTCACCCGCAATTTGCCCACCGAGCAGCAAATTGATGTTGAATTCCACCCCTGCAGCCTTCAAAGCCTCTGTTTCGCGAGTTGCAACGACGCGGATCGCTTCACCGACGAGTTGAGCGACTTCAAACAAGTTTCGCGCTGTCCAGATGGTCAGGGCATCATCTTTGGGTGTGTGCGACAAGTGCTCTTTGATGGCTTGGCTGATGGCTAGGTTGCCTGAAGACAGCATGATCAGCACGCGGTCTTGCTGTTTTTCATAAACCGACATTTTGCGGAAACTGCTGATGTGGTCGACGCCTGCGTTGGTGCGGCTGTCGGACAGCATGACCAAGCCAGTGTTTAATTTGATAGCGATGCAATAAGTCATGCGCGCATTTTATTGCATCAAAGTTTGCACAGTCACAGAAACGTCCAGTTTTTCCGTCAAACCGCCTTCGCGCATGCCGCGAATTGGACAAGCATCCAAATAATCACGCCCGATGGCGAGTCGGCAATGTGAATCGCTGGCGAAGATGCTGTTGGTCACGTCCACACTGACCCAGTGTTCGCCCAACCACACATCCACCCAGGCATGGCTGGCGGCTTCGTGGCTGTTACCGGGGTCCACATAACCGCTGACGTAGCGGGCGCTCACTCCCAAACTGCGGCAGGCGGCAATCATGACATGGGCATGGTCTTGGCACACACCGCTAGCCAGTTCAAAAGCATGTTTGGCGGTGCTGGTGACATCGGTATTACCGGTTGCATATTGAATTTTTGAGCAAATAGTTCCGGCCAAAGCCAAGACGTCCGCACCTGTTTTGAGACCGTAGGGCAGGGTGCTTTTAGCCAGTGCTTCAATCGCAGTAAAGCTCGCCGTGAGGTCGGTTGGCACCATGTATGCAATCGTTGGCAGTGATTGCGCGCTGTCTTCTTGGCTTAAAACTCCGTCATTCAAAGGCTTGAGGTCCACAATACCTTCAACCAGCAAGTTCAAATCAGACTGTGGCGTATTGAGCACATGGCTGTGGCTCAAATTGCCAAATGCGTCTTTGAAAGCGGTCTGCTTGCCCGGCGTATTGATGCGCCATTCGACCACACGCTGATGCGCATCCAAACGCGGCGTCAAGCGTAGCAACTGGATCAAATGCTTGGGTGCTTTGTCATAGTGGTAGTGGGTGTTGTGTTTGATGATGAGCCGCATAATATAGTCTATTTTTAGGTATTAAATGGATTATAGCCGGCGTATTTAATGCCTATTATGCTATTATTTTTATAGTAAAAACTACAGTAAATTCAATCAAGCAACCAAGAAATCCTGACTAATACCGCAGCCAATGACATTGATACTGGCTAAAAACTGCGTTAAATAGGCATGCAAACCTTGTTGCAAAATATCATCAATGTGAGCAAATTGAATATGTGCCTGCAGTAAACCCGCTGACCGCAACGTTTGCGAGCTGCGTTTGTTGGCTAGCTTTCGCAGGTGATTGCACAGCGAATTCATCGCTGCAAGCAGTGAGCGAGGCATGTCGCCACGCAAGATCAGCAGCTCCGCGACACGGGTAGGTGTGATGGTGTCGCGGTAGGTTTTGCGGTAAATCTCAAAACCCGATACGCTACGCAAAATCGCCGCCCAGTGGTAATACTCACCTTTGGCATCCCAATTTTGCAAATCTGAGGCATTTCCTTCAAAAAACTTAACGTCTAATAAACGTGCCACATTGTCAGCACGCTCCAGCGCGGTGCCCAAAGCTACGAAGCTATAAGCATTGTCGCGCGGCATCGTGCCAGCGGTCACACCACGGGTCAAATGTGCACGGTGTTTCACCCATTCAAAAAATGCTGGCATGTCTTTTGCCCAAGCATCGTTTTCTAAACGTGTTTGCAGCTCTAGCCAAGTCACATTGATAGTTTCCCACAGCTCCGTCGTGATCGCGCCACGCACTGCGCGTGCATTTTCGCGCGCAGCATACAAAGCGCTGTAAATGCTAGAACCATTGGTGGCATCGGTGACCATGAATCGCAGCACAGAATCGCTGCTCAAAGCGTCATGAACGGCTTCATAAGCGGGGATAAGTTCAGAAATTACCAACACAGCGCGCGCCGCTTGGCCACGCTGTAGTTCGCTGCGGCCACCGGCCAGCAAGCTGCTTTGCAAGTGAATATCGAGCATGCGGGCCGTGTTTTCAGCTCGCTCGGTGTACCTTGCCATCCAAAACAAATGATCAGCGGTTGAACTTAACATGTTGTGACTCCATTCCCAGGTTCGCTTTCATAATTCTGATCGTTCTCATTCTTTTCATCTCTCTAAAACCCAAGTGTCTTTGGTACCGCCACCTTGTGACGAGTTCACCACCAAAGAGCCTTCTTCTAGCGCCACGCGGCACAAGCCCCCTGGCACCAGCTTGGTTTCTTTGCCGCATAGCACATAGGGTCTCAAATCAATGTGCCTAGGTGCAATTCCACTGTCTACAAAGGTGGGGCAGGTGGACAGAGATAGCGTTGGCTGCGCAATATAGCCTTCGGGTTTGGCAATCACACGTGCACGGAAGTCTTCTATTTGAGCTTTTGTAGAAGCCGGCCCCACCAACATGCCATAACCGCCAGCGCCATGCACCTCTTTCACCACCAAACTAGCTAAATTAGCCAACACGTACGACAAATCTTTCGGTATTCGGCACTGGTAAGTCGGCACATTGTTCAAAATGGGTTCTTCACCAAGGTAAAACTTGATGACTTCGGGGATAAAAGGGTAGGTCGATTTATCGTCCGCGATGCCTGTACCCACGGCATTCGCCAAGCTCACACGGCCGGCGCGGTAAACCGACATCAAGCCAGGCACGCCCAAGCTGGAATCTGATCGAAAAACCAAAGGGTCTAAAAAATCATCGTCTATTCGACGATAAATCACATCTACACGCTGTGGGCCTTGCGTGGTGCGCATGTACAGCAAACCATCGTCGACAAACAAATCTTTGCCTTCCACCAGCTCCACCCCCATTTGCTGAGCTAGGAAAGCGTGCTCAAAATAGGCCGAGTTGTACATGCCGGGTGTCATCACCACCACATTAGGTTCATCTACACCAACTGGTGCGCTGCTGCGAAGTGTTTCAAGTAGCAAGTCTGGGTAGTGTTCGATTGGCGCAATCGGCATCGAACTGAAAGCTTCGGGGAACAAGCGCATCATCATTTTGCGGTCTTCCAGCATGTACGACACGCCTGAGGGCACACGCAAATTGTCTTCCAGCACATAAAACTCACCTTGCCCAGCACGTACGATATCTACGCCGGCTACATGGCAATAGTTGTTGCCCGCCACTTCAACACCCTGCATTTGTGGGCGATATTGTGCATTCAAATAGATTTGCTCAGCAGGAACTACACCTGCTTTGACGATGCTTTTCTTATGATAAACATCGTGAATAAACATGTTCAACGCTTGAACACGTTGAATCAAGCCTTTCTCCAAAGTTGTCCATTCTTTGGCGGGAATGATACGGGGAATCAAATCAAACGGAATCAATCGCTCAGTACCTGCATCGTCACCATGAACCGCAAATGTGATGCCGACTTGGCGAAAAGCTGCATCTGCCTGCGCCCGCTTGCTAGCCATGGCTTCAGGCGAGTAGGTTTGTGCCCATTGCTGGTAGGCTATGCAATGGTCAAGAGGCTGCTCTTTGGACTTTAGCCCGTACATTTCGTCGTAAAAAACCATGACTTCCTCTGGATACATCTGCCTATAAAATGATCATTGTGCATGATTAACATGCTTTTTAATCTCAAAAATCCTAAGTCAAAACCCTTATGTTACTTTCCAGCTCAGAATCACAACTCGTCCTTATCGACTACCAAACACGCTTGCTACCCGCTATTTTCGAGAGCGACATCGTCATCGCACAAGCGCTAAAACTAGCTCACATTGCCAAACTTCTGCGCGTTCCCATCACTGGCACCGAGCAAAATCCAGACGGTTTGGGGCAAAACCATGCTGCTTTACGCGCTTTGTGCGGGCAAACACTTGCCAAAACTCATTTTGATGGATGTGCCGATGGGTTGGGCGATTTGCTACGTGATATTGGTACTCCTAAGCCATCTCCCAACGCAAGAAGTATGCCTAAACACATGCAAAAGGAACCGGAAAACCAACGCCCAACAATTGTGCTGGCTGGTATGGAAACCCATGTTTGTTTTTTGCAGACAGCGCTGTCTCTCATTGAAGAGGAGTTTGATGTGTGGGTCGTGACCGATGCTTGCGGGTCGCGCACTGAAAAAAATCGAGATGCTGCGTTTGATCGCTTAGCAGGTAACGGTGCGGAGTTAGTGACGGTCGAAATGGTTGCTTTCGAGTGGCTTGAGTCGTCAGATCATCCACAATTCAAGGCGGTTTTGGATTTGATTAAATAATTTTTACCGTTATTTAACTCTACGATACAGCAACACATCTTCGTTGTCATCAGATGGTCGACGCACTTTAGTCACAAACCGCCACATTGTCATGTTGAGAGAGTTTAGATTTTTCTCAATATCTGCATCTACAATTAACCAAGCACACTTTTCGTCTTGCGTGGCGCTATGTGTTTCATCCGATGTTGGCAAACTTTGCTGTTCTGGTTTGAGTAATTGCAACTTCAAGGGACCATGGTAGGCAAAAGCAGCTGCTTGGCCTGGGTTTAAACCATAAATTTGAACGCAAGATTGTGTGCCAGTCGTCTCCACAACGCGATGCACCAAAGGTGCGTAGCTGCGTGCAAAGTCCAACATCGGTAACCACAGTGTCATCAACAAAAGCCAGCATAGTGCCGTGCCGCCAGCTGGTAGCACCATGCTTTTCCACATCGCCGTGCGGTGCCGCCCCACACGCCAAACAACCAAGTACAACCAAGCCAACGTACCCAAAATAGCCACAATAAATGGCAGCCACGAAAAGCTGGGTACAAAGCCAGGTACCATTTTGTTGATGAATAGCAGGGCTTGAGAGGAAACGCCTGATTGCATCGCTAGCCAAATCCCCCAAATCAACAAGCTGACCACGCTGAAGAAAAACAGCGTGAACCAGTCGATCAACGCAGACAACCGTCGCTCAAGTGTAGGCAACGCGAAAGCGGCTAGGGTAGCAAGCGCCGGCAGACTGAGCAGCAAAGCTCGATCTGACGTGCGGGTGAATAGCATCGACAAGACCCCAATGCCAATAAACAACAAAGGTAATGTGACGTGCAAGCTGCTGAATTGCCGGCGCCAACGCCACAGCGTCCACAAAGCCAGCGGCCAAGCCGGCCAAGCAAACCATAAGAGAAGGCGGCTGATTGCTTGCGCCTCTAGCCAGGTCGCGATAGGTAATGATGCACTAAATCGCCATAGATTCAAACTCGTTGCAAGCACCGCCGCACAAACGATACAAAACACCATCCAAACACTGTATTTCAAGCGATCAGCGCGCTCTAACACATCGCGCTTGTTGTCTTCAAATTGACGGTCTGTGGCAAATATCAGCACGCTGCCCAAACCAAGCAACACAGCCAAGCTTGGTGCACCGCTTAACGTCAAACCCAGTAAACCAAGTAAAAAAGCAATTGCGGCTACTGCACGGTGGTAGGGCATCGCAGCCACCGCATAAAAAGTTACAGCAGTAAAGCTAACTTGGGGTAGCGCTGGTGTGGTTTCATGAGAAAACTGTGCGAGTCCTAAGCATGCTATCAACGCCAGCAAACCACCGTCAGCAATGGTTCGGGCGTAGTCTTTAGGCTTGGCTTCGCCACCAAAAGCAAACACGACGGGCAGCGCACGCGGGCTTCTGGCTAAATAATAAACGCCATGCCAGGTTGCCAATAACGTCAAAGCAATTAAGGCGATGAACGGTAGCCGTACGGCAAGCGCTGGCTCTAACCAACTTGGCGTAATCTGCAGCGACCAAGCGCCTAACCAATAGGGCAACAACGCTGAGCCTTCAGGCGCTTGGCCGAGATACTGTGGCGCAAGCCAACTGGTATTGCCTTCAAACAGCGCTAACATAAAGCCAAAAGCCGAAACATCAGCGTTTTTCCAAGGCTCTCGTCCAATGAAACCTGGCAGAATATAAGCCAAACAAAACAACCACAACACCCGGCGCGGCAAGCGCTTGGTCACGCTTTGTGCGACGATGGCTGGGCTGGGAATGGATGTCATTGAGCTGGGAATAGTTTTTTTAGGCCAAAAAAAAGCAGCACGACAAATCGTACTGCTTTAGTTTAAACGAAGAAAGTTTAAGCTGTTGTGGCTTCTGCCGCTGCAGCCTCTGTTTTAGCAGGCGTTTTGCCGAAACGGTTACGGAAGCGCTCAACGCGGCCGCCCATATTGTCGACAGATTTTTGTGTGCCCGTGTAAAACGGATGTGACTCGCTTGATGTATCGAGTTTGTACAATGGCAGCTCGCGACCGTCTTCCATTTTCACCATTTCTTTGGTGTTAACGCATGAACGTGTGACGAACTTGAAGTTGTTGGACAAGTCCAAAAAACAAACTTCACGGTAATTGGGGTGAATGCCTTCTTTCATATTCTTCCTTCTTCGCGATAGCGAGATCAACTTGGCCAGCCACGAAACCCTATGTCTCGCACTTGTCCGGTTAGCCCTGTATTATCGCACAGTATTACCCTTCAATACAATAGCTCTGACACAATTGTTTATGGACACAAAGCTGCAAAATACACATGATTTACCGCTAAAAGCTGCGTTCGGAACGGCGATTGTCATAGGTGCAAGCGGTGCGCTAGGAGCTGCTTTCGAGAAAATTTTGAATACAGATGAAGCTTTCAGAAGTAAATACTCCCAAGTTTTGAGTCTTTCTAGGCAAAGAAATTCGGGGCATTTACAGACGATTGACTATGGTGACGAATCTACCATCTCACAAAGCGCTGCTTGGGCGGCAGAGCAATGCTCACATGCACCTGCTCAACTCATCATCGTTGCTACTGGTTATTTACACAGCTTATCAACCAATGGCGTAGGTCCAGAGCGTAGTATTCAGCACTTAGATGCAGCGTATTTAAAGCATGTGATGCTGGTCAATGCCATTGGCCCAGCCTTAGTATTGAAACATTTTGCGCCTTTGCTGTGCAAAACGGGTGACGTGCGGATTGCCTTCATTTCCGCAAAAGTAGGCAGCATTGGCGACAACGCTTTAGGCGGCTGGTATGGCTACCGCGCCTCCAAAGCAGCTTTGAATCAAATCGTCAAAACCGCAGCCATTGAGCTTGCCAGACGTAACAAACAAACGCTATGTATAGCATTGCACCCAGGCACAGTTGCCACTAAACTGAGCGAGCCGTTCAGCAAATCTGGGCTCAATGTTCGCAGCCCTGATGTCGCAGCAGCAGAGCTGTTGCAAGTCATTCACGCACTAGATTCATCACAAACTGGTGGGTTTTATGACTACAAAGGAGTAAATTTGCCATGGTGACTAAATCTGCAAAATCCGCTCGTAACCCCATCGCTCCGGTTTAACGGCAATGATTTCGGCATTTTTGCCCGGTATGTTGGAGCTGGCAGAGCAGGGCAGGCCATGCCGAATTCTCAACGTAGCCTCGATAGCCGCCTTCCAACCCATTCCCATGCTGGCAACTTATGCTGCCAGTAAAGCCTATGTTTTATCGCTCACTGAGTCACTGTCTGAAGAGCTTAAAGACAGCGGTGTCACCGTCACAGCCTTGTGTCCTGGCGTTACTGCCACTGCTATGCTAAGCAATGCGACAAGTGCGAATGAAAAGGTCAGCAGTATTCCGAGCTTTATGGTCAGTCATGTGAATGACGTCGCCCGCCAAGGTTTCGAGGCCTGTATGCATGGTGATGTTATTTGTATCCCTGGCGCTATCAATCAAGCAGCGATGTTGGCTTCAAGATCTACTCCGAAGTGGTTGGTACGTAAATTAGGTGGCATATTTGGTAGGAATTCACTATAAATGGCATATTTATAAGTATTTTATCGTCCAGCCGGCGTATTTATTCACTAAATAGCTATTTATTTTATAGCATATTTGTCAAACCAAGATTGCAATCATAGTAATATTAAAACAATATTTTGAGGTAATATGTAATGTCAAAAGATATTCAAAATCAAAACATTCGCAAATACGACGTCGTACTTTATGGCGCTTCAGGATTTGTGGGTAAACAAACTGTTGAGTATTTCGCCAAACTCGCTAATGACGCAAATTTCGAGTTAACTTGGGCACTCGCTGGGCGCTCCAAAGACAAACTCGAAGCGGTCAAAACATCAGCTGGGCAGGGCGCTAAAAAAGCAGGAATCATCGTGGCAGACGCGCACGATAAGGCTGCTTTAGACAAGCTGGCTAAAAGCGCCAAAGTCGTCCTCAGCACCGCTGGGCCGTTTGCGCTCTACGGCAGTGACTTGGTGGAAGCCTGCGTGAACAACGGTACACATTACGTCGACATCACGGGTGAGACTCCTTGGGTGTACGGTTTGATTGAAAAACACCATGAAGCTGCGAAGAAAACAGGCACACGCATCATTCCATTTTGTGGTTTTGACTCTGTACCGTCAGATTTAGGCGCTTGGTTGGTCGCTAAAACCATGTTTGACACCTACGGCGAGCCGGTTGAAAGTGTCAAAACCGCGTTCAGTATGCGCGGAGGCGTTAACGGCGGCACCATAGCGTCAATGTTTAACTTCATGGGTTCTGACCAAGCAGGCTTGCTGGCTGATCCGTTTTTACTGAATCCTGCTGGCGCAATGAACGTGTCAATCGCAGCCCACAAAGACCCAGTTACACCCGTGCACGACGCAGATTTCAAAGCTTGGATAGGCCCGTTTTTCATGGGACCAATCAACACCCGTGTGGTTCGACGCAGTGCAGCTTTGTTAACGCCTGAGGCACCTAAACGCGGAAAACCGCAACTATATTCAAATGATTTTCATTACCAAGAATACATGCGCTTCGGCGCTGGCCCCATTGCTGGAGTAGCCGCAGCGGCTTTTAGCGCTGGCATGCTGGGCTCGCAAACAGCGATGAAATTTTCGCCTTTGCGTAATTTAGCCAGCAAACTAGCGCCCGGTCCAGGCACTGGGCCGTCCGAAGTCAGCATGAACGGCGGCTCGTATCGCTGCGAATTGATCGGCAAAAGCGCCAGCGGCCGCATTGTGCGCGGCCAAATCTCAGACAAAGGCGACCCAGGCAACCGCGCAACGACGAAAATGGTTTGCGAAGCTGCGCTGTGCTTGGCACTGCAATTCGATGATTTGCCCGGTGGTGCCAAACATGGTGGTTTGTTGACACCTGCATCGGGCTTGGGTGAGGTGTTACTGGCTAGATTACGTGCTGCGGGTATGACTTTAGAGGCTTCTTAACAACAGCGTACTGCGTATTTTTTTAGCTTTCAGAGCCCAGAGCTGGGCGTGTTGCGCTACACAACAGCAATCCATTGGGATCGATCCACTCTGATTTTGAACTGAATAGCCTTGCCAGCGGCCTGCCCGTACCATTACCCGCCGTGCACTGTGGCTCGTATTTTGTGGCGCTTGATCTGCTTGCTGGAACCGACATGGTAGGCGTCCTAACGCCAGCCTTGCTGCGCGCTTGCATGAAAGCGGGACAGCTTGTGGAGCTTGTTTTGACAAAACCTTTAATCCCAATCCAGTTAGGCATGTACACGCGCTCTGGTTCACCACTTACCGCACCGGCAAAGTCAGCTGCAGCCACAATTTCTAGCATTGCAAGACGAATCGCTTTGACTGGTGAACTTCGCAGCAGATCACCACTCGTAGTGAAATAGTAAAATGAGACTTCTTATCTACTTCATACGATGTATATTATGTTAATTTATAACAATATTTATCACATATATCGTTGATTTTGGTAAAGTTGTTGCTGACTAGCTTTCAACTCCTAAATAGCTCCTGTGAAAAGTTAAATTAAAGCCCGTAAAGGCCCCTTGCAGCGGCTTTTGGCAGAAACTGACCCAAACATATTGGTTTTAAAGAAAAAGCGATTCGGGTAAAAAATCTACGTAAAAATTTGAACAATAATTTGCGTAAAGTTGTAGTTGAAGGAACGTTTAAATTTTCTCCACGTAACGTAGCCTTAATCTGGCCACGCAATGATACGTGCTCAATTTGATATAGGAGCACTAATGCTACGTTTCTTGTGGTCGGTCGTGTTGTTGGCAATATTGTGGGCACAGCCCGCGCATGCCCAGCAGAATTTCTTGCAGCCAGAACAGGCTTTTCGTCTGAACGTCAGCAAACAAGCCGATGGTCAGCTGCGCCTGAATTGGGACATCAGCCCAGGCTATTACCTCTATCGCCAGCAGATGAAGGTCGCAGTGGACCCCGTCGCAAGTGCGCTCAAGGTTGCGTGGCCAGCTGGCACCCGCAAGACCGATGAGACCTATGGCGAAAGTGAGGTCTACCACGACAAAGTAACAACCTTACTCACGGTGCCTGATGCCCAGGCACTGACGATTGGCTGGCAGGGTTGTGCCGATGCGGGTCTTTGCTATCCGCCGCAAACCCGGCGCGTGAATTTGTCCGATGTCGCCGCGCCACAGTCCGCTAGCCCGTCCTTGGCGGCTGCCAGCATGAGTCGGACTTCGTCGAGCGCACTCGGCGCGGATCAGGACCTGGCCGACCGTCTTTCACGCCTGAACCTTGGCTGGATGCTGCTGGTGTTCTTCGGACTGGGCGTGCTGATGACGTTCACACCCTGTGTCTTGCCGATGGTGCCGATTCTCTCCAGCCTGATTGCGGGTAGCGGCGCGAATGCCAAGCGCGGCTTTGTGCTGTCGATGGCTTTTGTGCTGCCGATGGCGCTTGTCTATGCCGGAGTCGGCGCGGCGGCGGCGCTGGCAGGCGCCAATCTGCAATCCGTGTTACAGAACCCCTGGGTGCTCGGCAGCTTCGGGCTGGTATTTGTGATGCTGGCACTCGCCATGTTTGGTTTTTACGAGCTGCAATTGCCTGCCATGCTGCGCAACCGTGTGAACGACGCCAGCCAGGGCCAGCGTGGCGGCACCATGACAGGCGCCGCGACGATGGGTGTACTGTCGGCGCTGCTGGTCGGCCCCTGCATGACCGCTCCACTGGCCGGCGCCCTACTTTACATCGGCAACACCGGCGATGTGCTGACCGGCGCCCTGGTCCTGTTCGCTATGGGGCTGGGCATGGGAGTGCCACTGTTGCTGGTCGGAACCCTCGGGACCCGGCTGCTGCCGCGCCCCGGCGACTGGATGAACCGGGTCAAGGCCTTGTTCGGTTTTATCCTGCTGGGCACTGGCATCTTTTTCGTGGCGCGTGTCTTGCCTGCGGCACTGACGCTGGGTTTATGGGGCGCCTGGTTGCTGGCGATTGCCCTCAGTTTGCTGGCACTGGTTCACAAGCTCGGTACCGACCGGGGGCGCTTATTCTCCCGCTTTCTGGCATTGCTGCTGGGCCTGTGGGGCGGATCCATGGTGATCGGTGCGGCCGGCGGCGCCCATGACCCCCTGCAGCCACTGAACATCGGGGCCAGCGCCAGCACGCTCGCACCGGCCACCGTTGGGAATAATTTCATGACCCGCTTCGGACCGCTCAAGACACCGCAAGCGCTGAATGGGCTGGTTGCCGCAGCGGGCCAACGCGGCCAGTGGACGCTGGTGGATTTCTACGCCGATTGGTGCGTGTCGTGCGGCGTGATCGAACGCGAGGTGTTTGGCGACCCGCGCGTACAGCAAGCCTTGAACGACATGCAGCTGCTGCGCCCGGACGTCACGGCCAACAATGCCGATGACCAAGCCCTGATGCGCACCCACCAGATTCTCGGCCCGCCCACCATGCTGCTGATCGGCCCCGATGGCAAAGAGCGTCGTGCCGAGCGCATCATCGGCGAGCTCAGTGCCGACGAATTTCTCGCCCGCCTGGCGCGTGCAAAGCGAGGAACTTGAACATGCTGAACGTCAACCTCGGTCCCTTCGCCGTGCAGGTCAGCCATTTGCTTTTGCTGGCGTCGTTGCTGGTTTCGGCCGGGGTCGGCCACCTGGTCGGACGGTGCCAGCACACGGGCATAGGCAATGTCTTGGTGGATATGGTGTTGGTCGCGTTGCTGGCGGCACGCATCGCCTTCGTGGCGATCTGGTTTGATGTGTACCGTCCCGCGCCGTGGTCCATTCTCGACATCCGGGATGGGGGCTTTACCCCGTGGGCCGGGCTGGCGGCGGCCCTGTTGGTGGCGATCTGGCGCGGCTGGCACCGCGCGGCACTGCGCGAACCGTTGATCTGGGGGCTGACGGCGGGGGCGCTGGCCTGGGCAGTGATGTCCGGCGCGGCAGATACCTTGAATCCGCGCTTGCCAACAGTGCAATTGAAGACGCTTGCAGGCGACCCTACTGATCTCGCGGCGATGGCAAAGGGCAAGCCCATGGTGGTCAATCTGTGGGCCACTTGGTGCCCCCCATGCCGCCGCGAAATGCCAGTGCTCGCAGCGGCGCAGCAGCAAGAGACGGCGGTGACCTTTGTCTTCGCCAACCAGGGTGAAGGTGCAGCGGTTGCCCAGCGCTACCTGAGCACCGGTGAGTTGAGTCTTGCCAACGTTCTGCTCGACACCGGCGCCGAGCTTGGCCGCGCAATCGGTTCGACGGCACTGCCAACCACGCTTTTCTACGATGCCAATGGAAGGCTGGTCGATACCCACCTGGGTGAGCTGTCGACTGCCTCGCTGGCCAGTAAATTGAACAAACTGCGCACCCGCGCAGACCGCTTAACCAAGGAGTAAATACCAGTGACCAAAACACCACGCGTTCAATTTGCAGTTTTGTTTAGCCTGCTCGGCATCGCCCTGAGCGCACAAGGCAAAGACTGGCCCGCGCCGATCAAGGCGCTCGAAGCCCAGGGCGTTGAGGTGGTTGGGACGTTTGAGGCGCCAGGCGGGCTGACCGGCTATGCCGGAATGATGGCGCAACAGCCGCTGGCCATCTACCTGACCGCTCACGGCAAACAGGCCATCATCGGCTCCATGATCGACGCCAAAGGAGTTGACCTGAGCCAGAAACCGTTGGA
>JANMTB010000027.1:0-28864 GCA_031390045.1 Polaromonas sp. | reverse complement strand
GGTGTGATCATTCCGCCCAGTATCCCGATGATTTTGTACGGCGTGAGCGCTGAGGTGTCGATTGGCGAAATGTTCATTGCTGGTTTTGGCCCTGGTATTTTCATCGGTATCGCGCTGATGGTGTTTGTGCATATTTATTGCCGTTTCAAAGGTTGGGGCAAAAACGATGGCGATGGCCGTTTGACCTTTGGCAAAGCCACTTGGCAAGCCAGCTGGGCGCTGATGATGCCCGTGATTATTTTGGGTGGTATTTACGGCGGTATTTTCACGCCGACCGAGGCTTCAGCCGTGTCAGTGTTCTACGCACTCATAGTCGGTGTGTTGATTTACCGTGAGATCAGCTTCAAAAGTTTGTACCCCATTTTGCGTAAATCGGTGATATCCAGCGCGGTGATCATGTTCATCATCGCTAATGCGGGATTGTTTGCATTCTTAATCACCCGCGCGGGTGTGCCGGATGCGATTGGCGTGTTCCTCAAAGAAACCTTGAAGTCACCCGCTTACTTCTTGCTGGGTGTGAATGCGGCTTTGTTCATCATCGGTATGTTCATCGAAACCAGCGCCGCCATCATCGTGCTGGCACCGATTTTGGCACCCGTAGCGGTGCACTTTGGTATTGACCCGATTCACTTCGGCTTGGTGATGGTGGTGAACTTGGCACTGGGCATGATCACGCCGCCTTTTGGCGTCAATTTGTTTGCTGCCTGCACCGTGGCCAAAATCTCGCTAGACCGCATCATCCCCTATTTGCTACCCTTTGTTTTGGTGATTTTGGGCTGTTTGATGGTGGTGACGTATGTGCCCGAATTAAGCTTGTTTTTACGCGATTTGGTTTATAAAAAGTAGGCTACTTTGAAGCCTTGCTTGGTGCCTTGATAGCTGACTTGTTATCAAGTTTACTGAGCAAGGCTTTGGCTTCTTTCTCGTGCGTTTTTACTTCGTCTAAGTTGGCTTGCAAATCCGTCATTTGCTCCTCAAGCTCTAGCTTGTGCGTAGCCAAGACTGACAAAAACTTTTGCAATTGCACACCCGTGTCGCGCGGGCTGTCGTACAGGTCGATGATGTCTTTCGCCTCGGTGAGTGACAAACCCAAGCGTTTTGCTCGCAAGGTCAACTTCAGCCGAGTGCGGTCTCTGGCGCTGTACACGCGGCTGCGACCACCGACGCCTTCGCGCTGCGGGCTAAGCAAACCCATGTCTTCGTAAAACCGGATCGCACGCGTTGTTAAGTCAAACTCTTTGGCCAAGTCGCTGATGGTGTACTGAACGCTCATGAAATAATACTATCTATAAAACCACTTAGGTTAAGATGACTCCCATGATTGACGTTTACGTAAAGGTCAATCGCTAATTCGACCGATTATGACGCAAAAAACAACTGAAAAGCCCGACGCTAAACCCTACGTCTCCAGCCCCATGAACGAGCTGGAACGCAAACTGCATTACCCGTTGGGAGAGACGCTGCCTGACTTTGGCCATGCCGTCGTCGTTGCACCCGGCGTGAAATGGCTACGCATCGGTTTGCCTTTTGCGCTGAACCACATCAATTTATGGCTCTTGCGAGATAACTTGGACGGCCAAGACGGCTGGACAGTGGTGGACTGCTGCATTGACAGACCCGAATCGCGCGCCCAGTGGGAGCAAGTGTTCATCAACGCGTTGGAAGGCTTACCCATCATCCGCGTCATCGTCACACACATGCACCCCGACCACGTCGGCCTAGCGCATTGGCTGTGCGAGCGCTGGGGGGTGGCGCTGTGGATGAGCGGCATGGACTACCACGTGGTGCGCATGGCTTGCGCGCCAAACTCGGGGTTTGACGGGCTGGAAAGCGCCCAGTTTTTTGCCAAACATGGCTTGGTTGACCCAGTTTCACAAGAAAAGCTCAAAGCCCGCTCAAACTACTTCACCAGCCTGGTGCCAGACATACCACGCAGCTACCGCCGCATGATGGATGGCGACATCATCCGAATTGGTAGCAAAAATAATAGCAGAGAGTGGCGATGCATCAGCGGCTACGGCCATGCGCCCGAGCACATCGCGCTGTATTGTGAAGCGTCCAAAATCTTAATAGGCGGCGACATGATGCTGCCGCGCATCTCCACCAATGTCAGCGTTTACAACACCGAACCCGAATCCAACGCGCTGCAACTGTTTTTAGACTCCATCGACAAATTCGCCCCCTGCGCACCAGACACCCTCACCCTGCCATCGCACGGAAAACCCTTTGTTGGCATCCACGAACGCATCCAACAGCTGCACGACCACCACGCCGAGCGCCTAGCCGAAGTCCGCGACACCTGCACCGAGCGACCCAGCAGCGCCGCCGACGTGCTACCCGTGATGTTCAAAAGAGAGCTAGATTTGCACCAAACCACCTTTGCCATGGGTGAAGTGATCGCGCATTTGCACTTTTTGTGGTTTAAAGGCGAATTAAAGCGTGAGTTTTGCACCGATGGGATATATCGGTTTACAACAGTCTAAAATTTCGTAAAAACCGAGAAAACACCCTATTTATAGATGAAAATGGCTTTAACCGGCGTATTTATTGACCAATTAGCTATTAAGTCAATAGCAAAAAGAGCCTGAATTACATAAGAACAAGCATTACCGAGTAACGCCGTCAGCTGTTGCTGTATCGGGCTTGGGGCTGACGGCAGATTGTGGGGTGACCGCACTGGCTGTGGCGGCTGATACGGCGGCGGCTGATGGGTTGATGGTGTTGGCGGTTGGCATGGCTGGGTTGACTGGGGCTTGAACTGGCATGGCGGGTGCGCCTGGAGGTGCACCTGCAGCCACGCCTGCCGCACGTGGGGCAAATCGACTGATGGGGGGCTGGCGCAGAGATTCGGTCAAGACCGGGTTTAGGGTGCCTACGGTATTGGGGTAAGCTGAGGTCGCACCATTGGTAACAGGCAGGGTGACACTGGGCGCTTGCTTCTGCGCAGCTGCGGCTGTTGCTACAAAAGTGGCGGGTTTGCGGTCTGGCAGTGATAATTTTTGGCTTTCGGGCGCGGTGATGGAAGCGGCCAAAACGGCGTCTACCTTGCTGATGGATTTGAGGACCAAGTCGTCCGTCACCTTGGCGCCCACGCGGTAGGGCTTGGCGGGTTTGTCTTCGGTGGCGATGAGGGCTACGCCTTGACCAGTGGCTGTGGTCGCTAGTCCAAAGAGGGCTAATTTAACAGTAGGTGCACTTACTGATTTAGCAGCAATATTGTCTGTAGCACCCAAAAGCTTGGCGATGGCTTTTGAGTCAACCACCACGGCTGGCGTGACCATGGCTGCGGTGGCTTCTACGGGCTTGGTGGTGACGAATTTAAACGCCCAATACGCCGCGCACAGCCCCACCGCTACCCATACCAAGAATGTAAAGGTGCGTAAAGTCCAAGTATTGGTTCCAGCGTGAGCGTTAGCAATCTTCATAAGGCGATTATGATGGAATCTGGAATTTAATTTATAAATCGGTGTCTAAAAAGACTATTTGACGGCTATATAAGAGGTAGAACTTACATGTTGCAGCAGAAATTTCAAAATCAAGACGCTATGCAGAGCTTAAAGGGCTTTAAGCATCGCTTCGCGAAAAGTTTGATGCGTGGTTTCACGCTGATTGAGCTGATGGTGGTGGTGGTCATCATTGGCGTGCTGGCGGCGGTGATTTTGCCGAATGTGATTGGTCGTGACGACGATGCGCGTGTGGCGGTGGCGAAAACCGATGTTAATAACATCATGCAAGCGCTGAAGCTTTACAAATTAGACAACCAAAATTTCCCAACGGGTGAGCAAGGGCTACAAGCACTGTCTACCCGCCCAACCGCCGGCCCCGCGCCCGGTAACTGGAAAGGCTACATCGAAAAACTGCCTAACGACCCGTGGGGTCGGCCATACCAATATTTGAACCCGGGCGTCAACAAAGAGATTGACGTGATGAGCTTTGGCGCTGACGGCGCGGCGGGTGGTGAGGGCAAAAATGCGGACATTGGCTCTTGGCAATAAGGCCAGCAACAGCATCAAACATCGCCTAAATATTAGCGACTTGAAAGAGCGCGGCTTTACCTTGATGGAGCTGATGGTGGTGGTCGCCATCATCGCCATTGCCAGTGCTGGTGTGATGATGGCGATTCCAGATGCCTCAGCCACGGCGCTAGAGCGTGAAGCGCTGCGGTTATCTGCCTTGCTAGACTCAGCGCGCGCGCAGTCACGCGCCAGTGGTTTGGCGATCACTTGGAAGCCGACAGACGGTGGCTTTGAGTTTGAAGGTGCCGCGAAAATCAAAAACAGCACAACTGGTGAGATGGAAGATTTGGTGAAATACCCCAAAACTTGGCTGAACATTGAGACGACGGTGGACGCCAGCAGCCGCTTGGCACTGGGGCCAGAGCCGGTGATTGCGCAGCAAAAGCTGGTGCTGCGGCATGCCGATCGCAGCTTGACACTGTCGACCGACGGGATTCGACCTTTTGCTATCAAATCTAGCGACCAAAGCCAGTGAAAAAAGCAAAAGGTTTCACGCTGATTGAGGTTCTGGTCGCTTTAGGCATTGTGTCGATTGCACTCTTGGCGGGCATGCGGGCGACGGATTCGTTGGTGAACAATGCGCAGCGTTTGTCTGACGTGCTGTTGGGGCAAGTGTGCGTGGAAAACGAACTCATCAAAGTGCGCCTGAGCAAAGCCATGCCTAACGCAGGCGACAGCACGTTTACCTGCGAGCAAGCAGGTAAAACGATGCTGGGAAAAATGACGGTGAGCACGACGCCTAACCCCAGCTTCGTGCGGGTTGATACTGAGGTTTTTCAAGGTGTCAAGTTGGATGCGGGTGCGATCAGCGTCATCAAGCTCTCAACTATTGTGGGGCGATTTTGATTCAATCGGCATCATCGACGAACAACACTCAGCGCGGTTTCACGCTGGTCGAATTGTTGGTCGCCTTGGTGGTGATGGCTTTGTTGGCATTGCTGAGCTGGCGCGGGCTGGACGGCATGACGCGGGTGCAAGGCCAAACCCAATCGCACACTGATGGCGTGCTGGCGCTGCAAGCGGGCTTGGCCCAATGGCAAACCGATTTAGACGCCCTAGCCCTGCAAGCCAATGTGCCGGGTGTGTCAGGGCTGAACTACGACGGCAGCGCACTGCGATTGACGCGGCGCTATGCTGAAGATGGCGGCATGGGTGACAGCATTCGGGTGGTGGCGTGGAGCCAGCGTGCTGTTGAAAACAAAACAACTTGGCTGCGCTGGCAGTCTGAGCCACTCAAAACGCGTGCTGAGTTGCAATCCGCATGGCAACAAGCACTCACTTGGTCAAAAGAAGGCAACGAAGTGGACAGAAAACGCGAAGTTGCCGTGGCCGCGATTGAGAAATGGCAAATGCTGTATTACGTGAATGATGCGTGGGTGAATGCCCTGTCAAGCGGCGCAGTAGATGCGACTGGCACAGCGACAGTACCAGATGGTATTCGTCTGGTGCTGACTTTGGCTCAGGGGCAAGCCTTGGCGGGCAACATCACGCGTGATTGGGGACGCCCTACCTTGGGTGGTGGCAGATGATGAAGCACGCATCAATCAACCGCAAACCTAGCCTAAAACATAACTTGGGTGCTGCGCTGCTGTCCGCCATGTTGACCGTGACTTTGGTAGCCACCTTTGCCGCTGCGGCACTGTGGCAGCAGTGGCGCAGTGTTGAAGTTGAAATTGCCGAGCGCGGCCGCGTCCAAGTGGCCTGGCTCTTGATCGGTGCTTTAGACTGGTCACGCTTGATTTTACGACTTGATGGCCGCGCCGCGACGACCGACCATTTAGCGGAGCCGTGGGCTGTACCACTAGAAGAGTCGCGTTTGTCGACCTTTTTGGCGGCTGACAAGAACAACACGGGTGGTTTGACGGCTGAAGAGCAGGTTGATGCATTTTTATCAGGCGGTATGATCGATGCACAATCTAAACTGAATGTGTTTAACTTGATCAGCGCGGGACAAGTGTCTGCGCCAGATGCTGCGGCCTTCAAAAGATTGTTTGAGCTACTGAACCTGCCAGCGCCGGAGCTTGATGACTTCGTTATCAAGTTAAAAGATGCGCTTCAAACAAATGCACCGACAACGGCGCCCTTGATGCCGCAGCGGGTACGACAGTTGACCTGGCTGGGGCTAAGACCTGCAACCTTGGCCAAGCTCACACCCTACATCACACTGTTACCAGAGCGCACCACCGTGAATATCAACACGGCGGCCGCTGAGGTGATCTATGCCGCTGCCCCCGGTTTACAGCTGGCTGATGCGAAACTAACTGTGTCCGCCCGCGAAAGTGCGCACTTTCCCAGTATTGCCGATGCAGCTACCAAAGTGCCCGCTTTGAGCGGCAAGCTGCAAGAGACGCAGCACAGCGTGGCAACGCGGTTTTTTGAAGTCAGTGGACGTATTCGCCTAGAGCAAACCGTGGTGGAAGAGCAGTCTTTGGTGCAACGCGACACGCAAAGCAACGTCAAAACCCTGTGGCGCGAGCGGGCGGTGGTAGCCGCTGCTGACATAGTTTCAAACAATTCTGTAGCAAAACCATAAACTTACCTGAGCTTTCATGCAACAAACCCACTTTCTGCCCCCTACAATGCGCCTATGAGTAAGTTGATCGTCTCTCTACCCTATCCCAGCTTGGCTGGCAATGCGTCTTATCACTATGTGTTGTCTAACGACGCACAAAATCGTGGGAAGAGCGGTGTTGCCACTTTGAGCGAGCTGCCGAAAGCTGATGCAACGATTTTGGTAGTGCCTGCACATGCCTTGTCTTGGCACCAAATAGATTTGCCCAAAGTACCCAAAGCGCGTTTGCGAGCTGCCTTGGACGGCTTACTAGAAGAACGCCTGCTTGACGACACCAGTGCGATGGCGTTGGCGCTGTCACCAGAAGCGCAAACCGGAAAAGCCGCTGTAGGCGCGTGGGTCGCAGCCTGCGACAAGGCTTGGCTTACCGGCTACCTACAAATGTTTGATGCGGCGGGTTGTCGCATCACCCAACTCGTGCCGGAGTTTTGGCCACAAAATGAAACGCAAATTGTGGTGTCGGGTGTGCCTGAAGAAGCGTGGATCACCCGCGCTGATGCTCAAGGTGTAATCACCGTGCCGCTGCGCGCAGGCGACACCAGTGGTGTATTGGGTACTCTTTTAGCCAACTTTTCGCCTGAAACGCCGATTTTGGCGGAGCCTGCCGTCGTCGCACTGGCTGAACAAATCTTCTCGCACAAAGTAGCGCTGCGCCAGCATTCCGAAGGTTTGCTGCAAAGCGCTACCTCGCTGTGGGAGTTGGCGCAGTTTGAGCAAAGTTTGAGCGGCGACAGCCAAGGTTTGAAAAGCGTGATTCGGCATTGGCAAAACTTTTGGCAATCACCCGCTTGGCGACCTGCGCGCTGGGGTTTAACTGCGTTTTTATTGGCAAATATTGTGGGCTTGAATGTGTGGGCATGGCAACAGAAAAGCAGCTTGAGCGCCAAACGCACGCAGATGAACAATTTGCTGACGCAATCGTTCCCGAATGTCAAAGTCGTGGTGGATGCACCGCAACAAATGGGTCGTGAATTGAGCGTATTACGGCAATCTACAGGTGCAAACACGGCTCAGAATTTTGAAAGCATGCTTTCCGCATTTAGTGGTGTTAATTCTACTACAGCCGGCGTATTTATGACTCCAAGTGCTATTGAATATGTAGCAAATGGTATTAATTTAAAAGGTATTAAACTCGCTGGTAATGAATTATCGGCGGCGCAAGCCAAGCTCAAAACACAGGGCTATACGCTCACCCAAACGGGCGATACAACCAGCATGAAACTGCAGGTGGCACCATGATGGAAACTTACTTAAATTATTGGCGTCAACTCAAAATGAGCGAGCGGCGCTTGATTTTGATTGCTTTTTGGGTCATTTTGGCAGTATTGTTGTGGTTGCTTGCCATCGCGCCAGCGCTCAAAATCCTCAAAGACGCACCTGAGCAGCACCGCGCTTTGGACGCCAAACTGCAAAGCATGCGCGCCCTTAGCATAGAAGCAAAAACTTTACAAAGTCAGCCGAAACTTGGGCTGGATGAAGCACAAAAAGCCTTGCAAAGCTCTGTCTCCCAGCGCTTTGGCAGCGCTGCTCAGTTAAATCTCTCCGGTGAACGCGCTACGCTGACGCTGAAAAATGCCAACCCTCAAGAACTGGCACAGTGGCTAACACAAGCCCGTGTCAACGCACGCGCTTTGCCTGGTGAGGCTAAGCTTAACAAAATTGGTGATGGCTGGGACGGCACGCTGGTGCTGAATTTACCTAAAAAATGATCAAAAAAAGACATCTTCCTGCGCAACCATGGCTGTGGGCTGGCTTGGGCGCGTTGCTAGGTTTGCTGTTAGCTGCGGTGTTGTTTGCGCCAGCCGCTTGGTTGGGTAAGGCCTTGACGCTGGGTAGCCAAGGCCGCATCGTGCTCAATGAACCTTCAGGAACTGTGTGGCGAGGCTCTGGCCAATTGGTTTTTTCTGGCGGCGCTGGCAGCCGTGATGCGACGACGCTGCCTGGACGGATTCACTGGCGGGTCATACCGACGACAACCTTGAAATTAAAAGTCTTGATTGATGCTGACTGCTGCACCACACAAAACGTGAATTTACTAGTTATACCAAGATTTTCCGGTATCAGTGCGATTGTAGAACCCAGTCAATCCACTTGGCCAGCTAGCTTGCTAACCGGTTTGGGGGCGCCATTTAACACTCTAAAACTTGAAGCGTCGCTGAAGCTAAGCACCGAAGTACTGGCGTTAGAATGGCTTAATCAACAATTAAAGTTAGAGGGGAAAGCAGCTTTGGACGTGATTGATGCGTCAACTCAGCTATCCACCTTACGTCCCGTGGGCAGTTATAGACTTAATTTTCAAGGAAGCCAAGGCGCTGTAGCGCCAAGTTTGAAGCTTGAGACCCTTAGCGGCAGCTTGCTGTTATCGGGAACCGGGCAATTGACAGGAAACCGCTGGCGTTTCAACGGTGAGGCAAGTGCAGCGCCAGGCTTTGAAGCTGCGTTGAGCAATTTTTTAGACATCCTTGGACGCCGCGTTGGGCCGCGTTCCATCATCACTGTAGGCTAATAGTTACATGGATCATTTACACCGCTTTATTCGTTTTAATCGCATCTTTCAGATACGAGCAATTATCACGCCTTTAAAAACATATCTTGCTACATTTTCAATAGCATTGGTGGCATCAATGACGATGGCTCCAGCTAGTTTATATGCTCAAAAACAAGGTGAACCTGTTACTTTGAATTTTGTAAACGCTGAAATTGAAGCTGTAGCACGAACCATGGGTGTGATCACTGGACGCAATCTGGTGGTAGATCCACGCGTTAAAGGCACGATGAATTTGTCCAGCGAAAAAGCGCTGTCACCTTTGGCTGCTTACAACCAATTTGTAACCACGCTGCGTTTGCAGGGTGTGGTGGTGGTTGAATCGCAAGGCATTTACAAAGTGGTGCCCGAGGCGGATGCCAAGTTGATTACCAGTGTGGTCTCCGCTGGCGGTGCGCCTTCCAAAGTGGGCAACAACCAAATCGTGACTCAGATCTTCAACCTTAATTACGACTCTGCTGCCAATCTGTTGCCGATTTTGCGGCCTTTGATTAGTCCAAACAACACCATCAATATCAACCCAAGTACGAATTCGTTGGTCATCACTGATTATGTTGATAACTTGCAGCGCATCGCACGCATCATTGCCGCTAGTGACATCCCTGGCGCAACAGATGTAGAAATTATTCCACTGAAACACGCGTTGTCCAGCGATTTAGCACCACTGGTTACGCGTTTGGTTGATTCTGGTGCGACTGGAGCAGTAGTTGGGCAGGTTGATACTAGCGTTAAAACAACCATTATTTCAGAGCCGCGCAGCAATTCATTGATAGTGCGAACGGCGAACGCTGCGCGTCTTGCCTTGGTCAAATCACTGGTTGCCAAACTTGATCAGCCTAGCTCACAGAATGCGTCTGGCAATGTGCACGTGGTTTTTCTAAAAAATGCAGATGCACTTAAATTAGCAGTGACATTGCGCGCTGCTTTAGCATCTGAATCTAGTACGACAGCAAGTGCTGGGGCTGGCGCTATAGTGCGTACACCTACCGCACCTGCACAAGTTGCAACTGGTGCTAATACAGCCGCAACTGGAAGCACACAAGCTTCGGCACAACCATCTACGGGTGGGCAGATTCAAGCTGATCCAGCGACAAATTCGTTGGTCATCACAGCAGCAGAACCACAATACCGACAATTACGAGCGATCATTGACCAGCTGGACTCGCGTCGCGCCCAAGTGTATGTGGAATCTTTGATTGCAGAAATCAATTCGGACAAAGCCGCTGAATTTGGCATTCAATGGCAAAACGCTTTGGGGCAAAGAACCGATCCGAACAATTTAGGCGCCATAGGCACGAATTTTGGCTCTGGCGGTAAAAATCTTTTGGCACTCGCACTGTCAGGTTTGTCGACAACAGCAACCTCGACAACGGCTCCTTCGGTGCTGCCTGCCGTTGGTATGAACATAGGATTGGGGACAATCATTGCAGGTAAAACGGTGTTGGGTGTATTTGCCAACTTCTTGCAAACGACGGGTGAAGGCAATATTTTGTCTACGCCGACCTTGTTAACCCTTGATAACGAAGAAGCAAAAATTATCATCGGCCAAAACGTGCCCTTTGTCACTGGTCAATACACCAACAGTGCTGCCAGTGCGGGCGGCGCTAATGGCACTGTGAATCCGTTCCAAACCGTTGAGCGTAAAGACGTGGGTTTAACACTGAAAGTAAAGCCTCAAATCAGCGAAAATGGCACAATCAAACTTGAAATTTATCAAGAGGTGAGCAGCGTGCAAGCATCCTCCATCAATTCTGCAACGGGTTTGATCACTAACAAACGCTCGATTCAAACCAATGTTTTGGTTGAAGATGGTGGCATTATTGTCCTAGGCGGTTTGCTGCAGGACGAGTATTCTGGCAACCAAGAAAAGGTTCCTTTGCTGGGCGACATTCCTTTGTTTGGAAACTTGTTCAAAACAGAATCACGCAGCCGCAAGAAAACCAATTTAATGGTGTTTTTACGTCCCGTGGTAGTGCGTGATGGCGCGGCGGCCGAGCAACTATCGCTAGACCGATACGACTTAATGCGCAGTGGTCAAAAGGCAGCTCAGCCGTCTTACAACTTTGCTGTTCCCGTCAATGAATCGGCTATCTTGCCCACTCAGGTATTGCCTGCACGTGCACCGGCAAAATCAATTCAGACAGTGCCACTTAATTAAACATGCGATACCCGCTACCATACGCCTTCGCTCGTCAAAACCAATTATTGCTTGAAGAAAGTGGGCAAGATTTAACTGTTTTTTTGCATGATGCAACCTCGCGCAATGCTTTGTCTGAGGTGATGCGTAAATTCAAAGTCGCTTCTGTACAAACGGTTGGACAAGATTCGTTGGTACAGCGCATCAGTGAAGCATATGCCCAAGGCGAATCGAATGCGGCTTCTATTGTTAGTGAAGTGGAATCGGATGCTGATTTGAGCCGCATGATGCAAGACTTGCCGGCAGTGGAAGATTTGCTTGAAGCCGCTGATGATGCACCTATCATTCGTATGCTGAATGCGCTGCTGACACAAGCAGCGCGAGATGGTGCCAGTGATATCCATATCGAACCCTACGAGCGCCATTCAAGCGTACGTTTTCGCGTAGATGGCACTTTGCGTGAAGTGGTGCAGCCCAACCGAGCTTTGCATGCAGCCTTGATTTCGCGCTTGAAAATCATGGCTGATTTGGATATTTCTGAGAAGCGTTTGCCGCAAGATGGTCGCATCAGCTTACGCATTGGCACGCGGTCTGTGGACGTGCGCGTCAGCACCCTTCCTAGTGCGCATGGTGAACGTGCGGTGTTGCGTTTGCTTGACAAGTCCGAAGGCAAACTCAGCTTAGCAGCTGTGGGCATGGAAGGCGAAACCTTAAAACGATTTACCGGCTTGCTTGCGCAACCGCATGGCATTATTTTGGTAACTGGCCCAACAGGCTCTGGTAAAACAACGACGCTCTATGCAGCACTGCATCAGCTAGATGCTAGCAGTCAAAATATCATGACAGTTGAAGACCCAATTGAGTATGAACTAGCTGGGGTGGGACAAACGCAAGTCAACGCGAAAATCGATTTGACCTTTGCCAAGGCGTTGCGTGCCATTTTGCGTCAAGACCCTGATGTCATCATGATTGGCGAAATCCGTGATTTTGAAACGGCACAAATTGCGATTCAAGCCTCACTCACCGGGCATTTAGTGTTGGCTACTTTGCATACCAATGATTCTGCCAGCGCCGTCACACGGTTGACGGATATGGGTGTTGAACCCTTCTTGCTCAGCTCTAGTTTGCTGGGCGTTCTGGCTCAACGCCTAGTGCGCAAAATCTGCACACAATGTGCTGGTGCGGGCTGTAAACAATGTGGTCAAACAGGTTACCAAGGTCGCACTGGAATCTATGAATTGCTGACCACGACAGATGCCATACGCGCACAAATTCACAACCACACCAGCGAAGCAGATATTCGCGCGGCAGCATTGTCTTCCGGCATGACTTTAATGCGAGATGATGGACAGCGTTTGGTGCTCTCAGGTGTGACTTCTCGCGAAGAGTTGCTACGTGTCACGCGTGACTAAATCTTTTCGGCACATCATCAGTAATTTAATAACACATGCCTGCCTATACCTTTGAAGCATTAGACGCACAGGGCAACAACCGAAAAGGCGTCATGGAAGGAGAGTCGGCTCGCGTCGTTCGTGGACTTCTGCGAACGCAATCATTGGTGCCATTGTCTGTTGAGCCAGTGGTTGGTGAGGGTACAAGCAATTCCACGTCGGGTGGCTTAAACCGAACTTTGTTTGCGAGTCGCATTTTCAATGCAACGGGCTTGAGCATTTGGACACGTCAAATTGCTGGGCTTGTCACCTCTGGACTACCACTTGAACGTGCGTTAACGGCGCTAACCGACGAAGCAGAAGACGAACGTCAGCGCAATTTATTAGCAAGTTTACGTGCTGAAGTGAACGCTGGCAGCACTTTTGCAAAAGCACTCGCTCAACATCCGCGTGAATTCTCTGGCATTTACACCGCTGTGATTGGTGCAGGCGAACAAAGTGGTAGCTTAGGTCAAGTGCTTGAGCGTTTGGCTGATGATTTGGAAGAGCAGCAGGCGCTCAAATCCAAATTGATTGGTGCTGCGCTTTACCCAGCCATCGTGACTTTAGTAGCAATTGTGATTGTGTTGTTTTTAGTCGGCTATGTTGTGCCACAAGTGGCCAATGTATTTGCAGGCACCAAGCGAGCACTGCCTTTTTTAACGGTTGCCATGCTTGCCATCAGTGATTTTGTTAGGAACTACGGCTGGCTTGTGTTGATTGCTATTATTTTAATAACTATCGGCTCCAGAATTGCGCTGCGTAATGATGAAGTGCGTGAAAAATTTGATTCGGCTTGGCTCAATATTCCATTGATTGGTAAATTAGCGCGAGGCTACAACGCTGCGCGCTTTGCAAGCACTTTGGCCATGTTAGCTACCGCTGGTGTACCCATCTTAAAAAGTTTGCAAGCTGCAGCCATGACATTAAACAACCGTGCTATGCGCGCCGATGCTTTAGACGCGTTGGTATTGGTGCGCGAAGGTGCACCTTTGGCATCTGCCATTGGTCAAAAGAAACGTTTTCCTGGCATTGTTAGCATGTTTGCGCGACTTGGCGAACAAACGGGACAGTTGCCATTGATGCTCTCGCGTGCGGCCAAGCAACTCAGCTCAGAAGTACAGCGCCGGGCTCTGTATTTAGCAACACTATTAGAGCCGCTTCTCATCGTCACCATGGGATTAGTCGTCATGCTGATTGTTCTAGCCGTACTGTTACCCATTATTCAGCTGAATCAATTGGTTAAGTAGCAAACGCACTATCAATAATCGATAAGAATCGATACTCACTCCACGTCAAATATTTATATTATCACTACTATGACTTATCAAAACATTTTAGTTAACACGCAAGCGCGTGTAGGCACCATCACCTTAAATCGCCCCAAACAGCTTAACGCCTTGAATGGCGAGCTGATGGATGAGCTTGGCGAAGCTATGCGCGCTTTTGATGCAGATGACGCCATTGGCTGCATGATTATTACTGGTTCCGAAAAAGCATTTGCCGCTGGAGCAGACATTGGTGCGATGGCAACTTATACCTTTGCCGATGTGTACAAAGGCGATTACATCACTAAAAATTGGGAGCATATCCGCAACATTCGTAAACCAGTTATCGCTGCCGTTAGCGGTTTTGCATTGGGTGGTGGCTGCGAACTGGCTATGATGTGTGACTTCATCATTGCAGCTGACAATGCCAAGTTTGGACAACCAGAAATAAAACTGGGTGTGATTCCTGGCGCTGGTGGTACGCAGCGACTACCTCGTGCTGTGGGTAAAGCCAAAGCCATGGACATGGCATTGACCGGACGCATGATGGATGCCGTTGAAGCTGAACGATCAGGCTTGGTGAGCCGTGTTGTACCGTTAGAAAAATTGATGGACGAAGCCCTGGGTGCGGCATTGATGATTTGCGATTACTCTCCAATAACACTTATGGCGGCTAAAGAGTCTGTGAATCGCGCTTTTGAAGGTGGATTGGCAGATGGCATCATGTTTGAGCGTCGCCTATTTCATGCTCTTTTTGCTACGCAAGATCAAAAAGAAGGTATGGATGCTTTTGTAAATAAACGCAAAGCTAAATTTAATAACAATTGAATTAACTTCAACTCAACTTGAATAAAGTAAGCAATAAACCAAACAGCCACGCTGGCCAGCCACTGCGAGTAGCCACGTGGAATATTCACAAAGGTGTGAATGGCTTGGGACCTCGTAGGCGCTTAGAGATTCACAACATTGGCTTAGCAGTTGATCAATTTGATGCTGACATCATTTGCCTGCAAGAAGTGCGTAAATCTCACCTTGGTGAAGCTAGGCGTTTTTCCCATTGGCCCGCACAAGAGCAAGCAGATTTTCTTGCACCATTAGGCTACACGTCGATTTATCAAACCAATGCCATCACCAAGCACGGAGAGCATGGAAATGCCTTGTTGACATGTTGGCCCGTTATTCGGCATCAGCACGAGGACATGTCTGACCATCGCTTCGAACAGCGCGGACTATTGCATGTTGAGGTGTTGATCCATGGCGTATCCATCCATGTTATTGTGTTGCATTTAGGTTTGATCAAATCCAGCCGAAGACGGCAAATCGATCAACTCACCTCATTTATACAGCGCGAGATCCCACATGATGCGCCACTCATAGTGGCAGGCGACTTCAATGATTGGGGTTCTGCCAGCGCAGCGGCGCTGAAGGTTCACCACCTTCAAGCATTCAAGGCAAACCCCATCACTGCAAAACGGCTTCACACCTACCCCGCTCGTTTGCCTTTGGTGCAGTTTGACTATGTTTATTCACGAAGCTTAACACCTATCAATGCGCAAGCACCACAAGGCAAACATTGGGCGCGCATGTCTGATCATTTGCCATTGATTGCGGACTTTGTGACTGTGGTTTGAACCCTTTCATGACCCAATCCAACGATTCAACCAATGTAAATACTGCAGTGACATTGCAGTTGCTAGAGGGTAGCAATGAATTGTTTCCTGCCATGGTCGCTTCCATCAACAGCGCAAATCACAGCGTACAGTTGGAAACCTATATTTTTGATCTAACAGGTGGTGGCGCTACAGTGGCAACAGCTTTAGAGCAGGCTGCCGCGCGCGGAGTACTGGTACGGGTGATGGTTGATGGTTTCGGCACGCCATACATCCCTGATGAGTGGATGCAGCGCTTCAAAACCGCAGGTGTGCAATTAATAATATATGAACCCATTGTCACGCTAGGAATTTTCATACCTAGCCAATGGCGACGATTGCATCGCAAATTATGCGTCGTTGACGATACAGTAGCTTATTGCGGCGGCATCAATGTACTGGATGATTGGCATGACCCAAGCTATGGCGCTTTAACAGAGCCTAGGTTTGATTTCAGTGTGCGCGTCAGCGGTATCGTTGCACAAGATATTCACAAAACCACCCGCGAACTATGGGAGCGTCGGTCTAAAGGCAATCATTTAGCTGTAAAGCGTGTCAAAACTGCCATTGAGACTTTGCCGCGCGTGTTGAAGCGCCATCATTGGCAATCGCATTCTCATGCCGACCAGCCTTTAGCCGCATTGCTATTACGTGACAACATCACTAATCGCGGACAAATTGAACGCGCTTATCTCAAAGCCATTGGTGATGCGCGTACTGACATCATCATTGCCAACGCTTATTTTGTACCTGGCGCAAAATTGCGGCGCGCCTTAATTATGGCTGCTAAAAGAGGTGTGAAGGTTCAGCTTTTGCTTCAAGGGAAGTACGAATACTTCATGCAATACCATGCTGCGCGACCCATTTATAGCCCATTGCTTGAGGCTGGTATTGAAATTTATGAATATGACAAAAGCTATTTGCACGCCAAGGTTGCCGTCATCGATAGCGTGTGGGCAACTGTTGGTTCGTCCAACTTGGACCCTTTGAGTTTGTTACTCGCACGCGAAGCCAACATTGTTATGCAAGATGCTGTTTTCGCACAGAGTTTGCGTCAACGATTGCAGACAGCAATGGTCAAAGAGGGCAAAAAAGTAGATGCTAACTTAATAAAAAATCGTCCATGGTTACAGCGTGCTAATGAAGTTATTGCATTTGTAGTGATGCGCATAGGTCTATGGTTATTTGGAAAAAAGTATTAATGCAATATATTAAACTTATTCAATTTACTATATATTTTATAGCTATACAGGCATTTATTACGTCTGCTATAGCTGCGAATGCATGGTCAGGTATGGTATCTCATGTGACTGATGGCGACACCTTATGGATTTTCCCTACAGAGCAAACTAACAATGCAACACCACGCAAAATACGAATCGACGGTATAGATGCGCCAGAATTTTGCCAACTGTATGGTGAACAATCGATGTTGGCTTTAAAAAAATTAGTGAATTCGAAAGTGGTCCTTGTTACGCGTAAGCGTTTTGACGATTATGGCCGAGAGGTTTCCAAAATTAGCATCAACAAAACCGATGTTGGCGCTTGGATGGTGAGTCAGGGCCACGCTTGGTCGTACCATTACAAGTTTAGTGCTGGACCCTACCGTGTCGAAGAAGAATCAGCACAACGCGCAAAGCTGGGCTTGTTTGCTGATGTTTCAGCGATAGAACCAAGAGTGTTTAGAAAAGAACATGGATCGTGCTACTTACCCAAGAGACTATCCGATGGATATCTTACAAATCAGCAGCTGGGGCGCAAACGCGACAATTGATATCACGCTTGAATTTCACCTCGTTCCAAGTCATATCGCGTCCATCCAACATTTGCAGCCGGCCCGTTAATGCCGTACCAGCACCGCTGATCAATTTCAGCGCCTCAGCAGCTTGCATAGAGCCGATGATGCCGACCAAAGGAGCAAAAACGCCCATGGTGGCACATCGTGTTTCTTCTAAATCAGCATCAGGCGGGAAAATACAGGCGTAGCACGGGGAAAATTCTGATCTACTGTCATACACAGTGATTTGCCCATCAAACCGGATGGCAGCGCCAGAGACCAATGGTTTGTGATGCTTTACACAAGCTGCATTGATGGCATGACGAGTTGCAAAGTTGTCGCAACAATCGATGACCACGTCTGCATCTTGCACCAGTTCGTCAAGCTGCGCAGCATCCACACGTTTCAAAACGGGAATAACTTCAACATCAGCATTGATATTTGCTATTTTTTTCATAGCGGAATTGGCTTTAAATTCACCGACATCTGCCATATTATGTGCAATTTGGCGTTGCAAATTGGTGACATCCACCACATCATCATCCACTAACGTGATGCTGCCAACGCCAGCGGTTGCCAAGTACAACACAACGGGTGAACCCAAACCGCCAGCACCAATAACCAGCACATGTGATTGCAAGATCTTCTCTTGTCCTTCAACGCCCACTTCGTTTAAAAGCAAATGGCGTGAATAACGGAGTAGCTGGTCGTCAGTCAATTCGGATCAGTCAGATTTATTTGTATTAATCTATCTAATAAATTAATTGTCTTTTTTCTCTTCTTTGCGCTCAACCAGAGTTTTGCTCACGATAACTGGGCGACCTTTGAGCTGATTGATGGCTTGTGCTAGTTGAAAATCTTTGTCTGTGCCAAATTCTGGCGCCTTACGTTCTGCGACAGGCTTTTTCGCTTCTTCTTCCAAGCGTTTCAAAGCTATTTCGCGTTCTTTCTCACGGGCTTCTTTTTTAGCTGGGTCTTCGACCGCGCCGCTTTGACCGCTTTGACCGCTTTGCAAATGCTTTTCCAAATCAGCTTCACGAGTGCGCAAAGCTGCAAATGGACTGCCTTCTGCGGTTTCGTCGAGCATCACGTCAGGCACGATGCCTTTGGCTTGGATAGACTTACCGTTGGGTGTGTAATAGCGTGCAGTGGTCAGCTTGATGCCAGTATCTGGGCCCAAAGGACGTACCGTTTGGACCGAACCTTTGCCAAAGGTTTGACTTCCTAATATAGCGCCGCGCTTGTAATCTTGCAAAGCGCCAGCGACAATTTCACTGGCAGAAGCCGAACCTTCGTTCACCAACACCACCAAGGGCACTGATTTCAGTGCCGCAGGTAATCGCTTAAGTGGATCAGCGCCACCGCGACGCAAATAAAATTCTGGCGATGATTTATACGTGAATTTACTATCTGCTAATTGCCCATTGGTCGAGACAATAGTCACATTTTCCGGCAAGAACGCCGCAGAAACTGCCACAGCTGCGTCTAATAAGCCACCTGGGTCATTGCGCAAATCAAGCACCAAACCTTTGAGGTTAGGTTCTTGCTTATATATTTCCTCCATCTTTTTCACAAAGTCTTCAACCGTACGGTCTTGGAACTGAGACAAACGCACCCAGCCGTAGCCAGGCTCAATCACTTTGCCGCGCACCGATTGCGTTTTGATTTCTTCGCGCACGATGGTGACCGGGAAAGTGCGATTTTCGTCTTTACGGAACACTGTCAAAATCACCTTGGTATTCGGCTCACCACGCATGCGCTTGACAGCTTCATTCAGCGTCAAACCGCGCACAGCTGTGACGTCAATTTTGGTGATTAAATCGTTTGGCTTCAAGCCAGCACGAAACGCAGGTGAGCCTTCTATCGGCGACACCACTTTGACCAAGCCGTCTTCAAAAGCGATTTCAATACCTACGCCAACAAACCTGCCTGAGGTACCTTCGCGAAATTCTTTGTAAGATTTTTTGTCGAAATACTGAGAGTGCGGATCAAGACTGGAGACCATGCCAGAAATAGCGTCTGAGATCAGTTTTTTCTCATCTACTGCCTCAACATAATCACTTTTGATCAAGCCAAACACACTTGCCAATTGTTGGAGCTCCTCGAGCGGCATGGGCGACATCGCACCGCGCGCCACTGTTTGCAGCGACACCGTGGTGAGTACGCCGGTAAGCGCACCGACTGAAATCCAGCCCGCAATTTTGAGTTTATTGCCCATTTTTTGCCTTATCGTTTGACCCATTTAGTAACCTAATCTCATTCATAGTAGCAATATACACCTAAGAGCTATTTATAAGCACTAAGTTCAGTAATTAACCTTAGCAACTCATTCGCTGCCCAAATAATAATGCCGGATCGGTTTCAAGTTTGCGTCTAGCTCGTAAACCAACGGTAAACCATTAGGAATATTCAATCCCACAATATCCGCATCCGAAATGCCGTCTAAATGCTTCACCAACGCCCGAATCGAGTTGCCATGTGCTGCGATCACGGTGCGTTTACCGGCACGAATAGCCGGAGCCAAGGATTCGTCCCAAAACGGCATCATGCGGGCAACCGTGTCTTTCAGGCATTCGGTCAGTGGAATTTGCTGTGGTTTCAGCTTGGCGTAGCGAATATCGGCACGCTCGCTACGCGGATCATTGGCCTCTAACGATGGCGGCGGCACGTCATAGCTACGGCGCCAGAGCAAAACTTGGTCATCGCCGTACTTTTTAGCCGTTTCGGCTTTATCCAAACCTTGCAAAGCACCGTAATGGCGCTCGTTCAGCCGCCAGCTGTTGACAACTGGTAACCAAGTGCGATCCATCGCGTCCAAGCAATGCCACAGCGTGTGGGTGGCGCGTTTTAAAACGCTGGTGTAAGCCACATCAAACTCAAAACCAGCCGCTTTGAGCATTTGTCCTGCTTTTTGCGCTTGATCTATGCCCAATGGCGTCAAGGCTACGTCCGTCCAGCCTGTAAATCGGTTTTCTAAGTTCCAGGTCGACTCGCCATGGCGAATCAAGACTAATTTGTACATTTATCTACTTTCCAAGGTCTAAAAGCTTAAATTTTCACCTAAATTTTTGCCGAATTTATTCAACTAATTTAACTGAATCCAAAAAGGAAACAGGCTCTATTCTAAATATTCTAAAATCAACATCTTTATAGAAAGTACAACGTGAAATTTATTATTGACAATTGGCAACTTATTGCCGTCGCTCTTGGCTCCGCAGCCATGCTTTTTTGGCCTCAAATCAAAGGGGCTGCTGGCGGCACGCTCACAGCTGCAGGTGCGGTACAGCTCATGAATCGCGATAAAGCAGTGGTGGTTGACGTAAGCGAGCCTGAAGAATTTGCCCTTGGCCACATGAACAACGCAAAAAACGTGCCCTTCAGCCAGCTCGAAGACAAATTAGCAGCGCAAGTTAAAAACAAAGAGTTACCTTTGATTTTGGTTTGCACGTCTGGCGCGCGCTCAAACCGCGCTGTTGGCGTTGCGAAAAAGCTCGGTTTTACCAACGTACAAGCCATGGCCGGTGGCCTGAAAAGCTGGAGAGAAGCCAATTTGCCGCTTGAAAAAGCTTGAAATCACGCCATTTATTGTCTTTGAAGCAGAATATTTAGGAATTTAGCCATGCAAGCCGTCAAGATGTACACCACCGCAGTATGCCCCTACTGCATTCAAGCCAAAAGCATTCTGAAAAACAAAGGTGTCACCGCCATTGAAGAAATTCGCATCGATCAAGACCCTGAAGCGATGAAGCACATGATGAACATTACCGGACGACGCACCGTGCCGCAAATTTTCATA
Source organism: Polaromonas sp. (assembly GCA_031390045.1). GTDB lineage: Bacteria > Pseudomonadota > Gammaproteobacteria > Burkholderiales > Burkholderiaceae_C > Aalborgiella. The sequence continues at coordinate 7,674 of JANMTB010000027.1, read as the reverse complement.
GGCAGTACGCATGTCGGCGGATGTGACGATTTGATCGCTTTGGATGGCGCTGGCGGCTTGATGCCGATGTTGGCCGCTTAAGCCGTAACAATCCAGCCTTCAAGTGGGTCAACTTTTGCAGGTAAACCATAGTTTTTAGCGCCTTGTTGGTGCCTTTCTAGCGCCCAAGCGGCCTGCACCATGCACAGCACAGCGTCTAACGAGTCGCCACTGGCATCGTCAATCAGTGCATCGCGCTGGGCATGGCTGAGTTTTAGGCGTAAATTCAGCTGCGTTTGACCCAGCTCTAACTTTGTCACCAAGTCTTTGCGCGCTATCAGCCGCTCCGGGGTTTGTTTGGCTTTGTCATCAGATTTATAGCTGCGGTTGCCCAGTATTTCTTTGGCTAGCAAGCCCGGATAGCCTTCTAAAGCCACACGCTGCAGATCGCCGTCTTGCAGCGCTGGAATATGCACACCAGCCTCGATCAAACGCGGCACTCCTGCATGCAGCATGTACGCCACGGGTGGGTTCACCCACTTCATCGACGGGCTAGAACTAGCGGGCAAATCAGTCGCCCGATGCGCAAATTTTCCACCGACGGGTCGAGCATCGCAAAACGATTTGAAGGTGCTGCGTATCTCTTCCCGTGACAAACTGGCGTAATGCGCCATGCAGGCTTCCCAAGTACTCGGCCATTGCAGCGTTTCAACCAATTCACGTGGTAAGCCAAACGGCACATCGAACGCACCAACCCAGTTTTTATTCTCTTTCAACCAACTACTAAATCCGCTTAAAGTGTCTATTTGCTCTAATCTTGATAGCATCACACGCTGATTATTCAACGACCCGATGGCAAAAACAATGGGTTTTTTCTTGCTTGGACTGCTTGAGAAGTCGCAACCGATGACTTGTGTCACATTCACAAAAACTTAAGAGCGCCCAATGATAGAAGCCGTCGCCATCAATTCCTCGAGCAGCGCCATCGAGACTGCGCCCGACGTGCTGTAGGGGTCAAGCTCAGGTTTTTCGGCATATTTCAGCAAAATCGAATGGTTAATTTTCGCCATATTGACCTGCCCCATGGTCCAGCCGCTGAAGCGACGCTCTGAAATTTCTTCGTAGTGCAGTAAAACCACGTTTTTATGACGCGCGTCATGTTGAATATGACCGTACAACTCGCTCACGGCATTGCGCCCGCCTTCGATGGCCTGCAAAAAGATGCCACCACCGTAGCAAAGTATGCCGGTGATGCCGCTTGAGGGGTTGAATTCGCGTGATTTAGCCAAAATGCCCTCAATGGCTTCTGGCTGAGTATCGACGGCGCGGCTGGCGTAAAGTAAACGTACGAGCATGATGTTTTCCTTTTTTAGTTATTTTTAGAAATTATTTAGCGGATTATTTTGAAAACTACTTCGGTATTAAGGACAAAAATTCACGTCGCAAGTTCATGTCTTTCAAAAACACGCCGCGCATGACTGAGTTAATCATTTTGCTGTCCATGTCTTTCACACCGCGCCAGCTCATGCAAAAGTGGGTGGCTTCCATCACAATCGCCAAGCCATCGGGCTGGGTTTTGTCTTGAATCAAATCCGCCAGCTGCACCACCGCTTCTTCTTGAATTTGTGGCCTGCCCATCACCCACTCGGCCAATCGCGCGTATTTGGACAAGCCGATCACATTCGTGTGTTCATTGGGCAGCACGCCAATCCAAACCTTACCAATCACAGGGCAGAAGTGATGTGAACACGCACTTCGAACCACAATCGGACCGACAATCATCAGCTCGTTCAAATGCCCCACATTGGGGAACTCTGTGATCGTGGGTGCTGGCAAGTAGCGGCCTTTGAAAACTTCGTTCAAATACATTTTGGCGACGCGGCGTGCCGTGTTGTTTGTATTGTGGTCATGCTCGGTGTCTATCACCATGCTGTCCAGCACGCCCTTCATTTTTCCTTCGACCTCATCCAACAGCTTGTCCATATCGCCAGGCTGAATGAAGTCGCTGATATTGTCGTTCGCGTAATAGCGCTTTTTAGAGGCTGTCACGCGCTCGCGGATGACGACGGACATCGGGCGTCCCTCGTCAATTTGGTTCAACGGTTTTGCAGCCATGGTGTCGGTTTTTTTCATTAACATCTGAGAATATTACCAGTGAATCTATGGGTCAGGCTCAAAAAGGGTTTCTGAGCGTTTCGTCCGCCTGACTTGGTCGGCCTAGCACTACAATTTAGCCCATCGCCCAAAAGCGCGACTGGGTGGCTGGTTTTGCAGGAATATGCGGATAGGATGATTGCGAATCAGAATTAATTAGCTCAAAATCATTTAAATTGCTATAATTTTAATAGCTACTTAGGCAATTAATACGCCGGCTGCGACCATTTTTAACTTACATATTAGGTATCAGCGCCCGTAAGTCAGTCTCCCCAATATCCACACCTGCTTGGAACAAAAGCGTGCTCGCTTGGCCACGGTGGTGGGTTTGGTGGTTGAAAAAATGCAACAACAGGCTGTCCAGCGGCTTGCATTGTGGCGTACCGTTCATGTTACCGTATCGCACGTTTTGCGCCAAATCGTTAGCTTTAAGTTCGGCGACCCAGCGCGAAATAGCAGCATCTAACAGCATTCGGCGCTGGCGCAATTCGGCTAAATTGGTGAAAAGTAGTGCGTTTAGCGATGTGGGCGTGGGCAGTTGGCAAATGGCGGCCAAAGCGGCGTGTGGCTCAGGATGACGTGTTGACTGTAGCGAGCTGGCTGGCTGCGCGAAGCGCTGCAGCCAAACCGTGTCGGCGACCACGATATGGTTCAAAGTGCCCAAAATAGAGCCAAAAAATGCGCCTCTATCGGCCGTCAAATCAGCTGCAGACAGCGTGGCAGCTGCGTCGTATAGCTTGGTGTTCATCCAAGTGTTGTAGTCTGATAGCAGTTTAAAGTTTGTATTTTGACTCATATTGGTATCCTTATTGCTATTAATTTAATAGCTTATAAGGCAATAAATACGAAGGCTAGATCCATTTTCACCTAAAAAATGATACTTTGCTAACTTTCAATCCAACTTCGTCCCCGTCTTAGCAATCACTCCACCCCAAAGCTTTGAATCAGCCTGCATGCGCAGCGCCAAGCCTTCGGGGGCGGTGCCCAACGCTTGCCAGCCTTGGTCAAACAGGCGCTGGCGGATGTCTGGGGTGCGGACGATTTTGGCGATTTCGTCGGCGATGCGTCTGGCGGTGGCTACGGGCATGGAGGCGGGGGCGAAGATGCCGTTCCATACTGCCGCGTCGAACTTGGGCAGATTGGCTCCTTCGGCCACCGTTGGTAGCTCTGGCAGCAAGGTTGAGCGCGAACTTGTGCTGACGGCGAACAGTTTGACCCGCCCTGCTTTGGCCTGCGCCACAGCAGCAGACGGCACCATGAAGCCCAAATCGACCTGTTTGCCAATCATCGCGGTGATGACTTGGGCAAAGCCTGGGTAGGGAATGTGCACAGGTGTGATGCCGCTTTGTGATTTGAAGAGTTCCATTGTCAAATGTGCACCCGAGCCAGCGCCAATCGAGCCGTAATTGAGCTTGTCGCCCTGCGCCTTGGCGTAAACCATCAATTCTTGCAGTGTATTTGCAGGCACATTGGCAGAGCCCACCAGCAGTAACGGGCTGCTGGCGATGAGAGAAATGGGGCGCAAATCGCGCACAGGGTCAAACGGCAGCTTGCTATAGAGCATTTTGGCGGATGTCAGTGGGCCGTTACCTGTCAAACCAATCGTGTGGTCGTCAGTCGCCTTAGCCACCAAATCGACGCCAATGTTGCCGCCCGCACCGGTTTTGTTTTCAATAACGAAGGGTTGACCGAAGGCTTTGGCCAGCGGCTCGGTCAGCAGCCTGGCCAACATGTCGGGCGAGCTGCCAGCGGGGAAACCGACGATGATGCGAACGGGTTTGGTCGGCCAAGCTGGAACTGCCACTGCAGCGGACTCAGTCTTTTTGCTTTGCGCAAACGCAGATGGCAAAACCGCGGCTGCAGCCAAGCCAACTAAGAGTTGACGACGATTTTGTTGTGAATGTACATTAAATTCAGCCAATTTAAACTCCAAAATTACTTAATTTTACTACAAATTTAATAGCAATATAGGCAATAAAAACGCCGGCTACAGCCAATTTTATTTTATTCGATTTACACCCTAAAACGTAGCTTCCACAATCTTCACCAATTCTGGCGTGACTTCAGGCAACACGCCAAACCATTTGTGAAAGGCAGGGCGGGCTTGGTTCAGCAGCATGCCTAGGCCGCCTGCCGTCGCGTTGCCGCGTGCTTTGGCTGCTTTGAGCAGCGGCGTTTCCATCGGGATATAGACCACGTCAGACACCAAAGCTGACTTGGGCAGCAAGTCTAAACTTAAGTCCAGTGCGGGGTTACTGCCCATGCCTTGGCTGGTGGTGTTGACCAGCAAAGCCACGTCTTTCAAGGCTTGGTGGCGATTCGCCCAAGTCACCACACTGATTTTTGCACCTAAATTTTTCGCAAGATCGTCACTGAACGCATCTGCCAAGGTTTGTGCATGGCTGTCGGTGCGGTTGCAAAGACGAATATCTTTGGCGCCCTTTTCAGCCAAGCTCACCACGACAGCGCGCGCCGCGCCGCCTGCGCCCATCACCATGACGGGGCCTGCATCGGCGCGCCAATCGGGTTTCGCGTCAATCAGACTTTGGATGTAGCCATAGCCGTCGTTGTTGTAGCCACTCAACGTACCATCTGCCTCGACCACGATGGTGTTGATCGCACCCATGCGCTTGGCTGTATCGTCCAAACGATCAACCATGGACAGCGCCATCACTTTGTGCGGCAGCGTGAGGTTGCAGCCCGCAAAACCCATGACGGACAAGCCTTTGAGCGCGGCTTTGAGATCGTCAGCATTGGCGGGATTGACGGGCAAATAGACGTATGCACCATTTAATTCGTGCTTTTTTATCCAATGGTTATGAATACTCGGCGACCGAGAGTGACCCACTGGCCAGCCCATGATGCCGGCGAGTTTGAAAGTGGCGTTTTTGGGGGAAGTGGTGCTCATGTTATTTGATGTTGAAAAGTATTTTTTGCCAATTGCTGTACCAACTCTAGCATGGCTTGCTGCGTCAGCGTGGCTGGGCGCAGTGAGCTGATGGCGACCGATAGTTTACTGCGAAGCCCCGTGATAGGACGCACTGAAAATAACGCAGAATGGCCCGACGTCGCGACAGCGTTTTGCGACAGAACCGCACATCCCGCGCCGTCCAGTACCAAGTCCAAAATAGCAGGCACGCCATCGATTTCAAGCGCAATCGTGGGGTGGCAGTTGATGTTCGCCATTTCAGACTCCACCAGCATTCGGATCGCGTTCGGACGGGTCGGAATGATCAGCGGTAGCGCAGCGATTTCTTTCAAGGTTACGCTTTGGCTGGTTTTCCGGCTGGTTTGGCGCTGCACCAAAAACAAATCTTCTTCTAACAGTGGTGTGATCTCCAGCCCCGGCGCTGCCACCGCGCCGTACAAGAGCGCAATGTCTAGGCGCCCGTTAATCAGCGATTCTTGCATCGCAAACGATAGTCCCTCAGAAATCGACAACGCGGCGTGCGGCAGCCGAGCCCGAAAATCGCGACTCAGCGGCACGGTCAACACCTTGGCGATGCTGGGCGGCATGCCTATCGCTACCCGCCCCGCCAGTGCCCCGCGCACCCGACCCAGCTCTTCACGCGCGCGATCAACCTGGTGCAAAATACCACGCCCGTGTTCTAGCAGCAGTTTGCCCGCTTCCGTGGGCGTTGCGCCACGACCATTCCGCAACAGCAGGCTTTGCCGCAATTCCACTTCCAAAAGCCGAACTTGCCGGCTAAGCGCGGGCTGGGCGACGTTGAGCGCGCTGGAGGCGCGTGTAAAACTGCCTAATTCAGCGACTCTGACGAAATATTCAATTTGTTTGAGATCCACGGCTTAATTTTAACTTTTTTAGTTTGATTAGCATAATTATTGAATAACATTGGTGAAGTTATGCTTTTTTGATATATCTGCTAGCGTTCGCCAAGTCTTCACTTTGTTGGTTATTCGCAGCACAATCTGACCATGACTACTTCCATCAAAGGCATTTCCTCCATGGCCACGCGCCAGCTGCTCACGGAGCTGGTTGCGTCATACCAAGAAATTGTGGCGTGTGACATTGCCATTGAAGCTGTTGGCGGCGTCGATGCGGCCAGACGCGTGCAAGCGGGCGAGGCGTTTGATGTGGTGGTTTTGGCATCCGATGCAATAGATAAACTGATTATTACTGGACACGTTGATTCGACAAGCAAAGTCGATTTGGTTAATTCTGGGGTGGCTATTGCTGTCAAAACAGGCGCTGCACAGCCAGACATTTCAACTGAAGAAGCCGTAAAAGCAGCGGTTTTAGCCGTTGTATCAGCAGGAAACTACATTAGTTACTCCACAGGCCCCAGCGGCGTGGCTGTGGCCGCTTTGTTTGAGCGCTGGGGCATTGCCGAGCAAATTGCCAGCCGCATCGTGCAAGCCCCACCGGGCGTGCCAGTGGGCTTATTGCTAGCCAATGGCGAGGCCGAACTGGGCTTTCAACAGCTCAGCGAATTTATTCACGAAGACGGCATCAGCATCGTCGGACCGTTGCCGCCTGAGATTCAAATCACCACCACGTTTTCAGCGGGTGTTTGCACGGCCTCCAGGCAAGCCAGCACGGTGCGCGATTTGCTGGCTTTTATGACCTCACCAGACGCCATACCGGCCAAACTGCGACAAGGTATGGAAGTTATTTAATGACTTTATTCCCCTTCAGTTTGAAGGGGTGCCCAACGGGCGGGTAGCGATCTTCCGCGCAGTAGCTACCCCGTCGCTTCGCGCCACCCCTTCAAATTGAAGGGGGATTTTCGCAAAAACCTTATTCACATTCAAACCAATATAAAACCCGAAAGACAACCATGAGCCAACAAAAACCCCTCATCATCGACTGCCACGGCCACTACACCACCGCCCCAAAAGCGCTGGAAAACTGGCGGAATCGCCAAATCGCGGGCATCAAAGACCCCTCCAGCATGCCTAAAGTGTCGGAACTGGTCATCAGCGACGACGAATTGCGCGAGTCGATCGAGCTGAACCAGCTCAAACTCATGCGCGAGCGCGGCAGCGATTTGACGATTTTCAGCCCTCGCGCCAGCTTCATGGCGCATCACATTGGCGATTTCAACGTGTCCAGCACTTGGGCGGCAATTTGTAACGAACTCTGCTTCCGCGTGGCGGAGCTCTTCCCCGACAACTTCATAGGCGCCGCCATGCTGCCGCAATCCCCCGGCGTCGACCCTGCGACCTGCATTCCCGAGCTGGAAAAGTGCGTCAAAGAATACGGCAACGTCGGTATCAACCTGAACCCCGACCCGAGCGGTGGTCACTGGACATCACCACCTTTGAGCGACAAAGCCTGGTACCCGATCTACGAAAAGATGGTCGAGCACGACATACCCGCGATGATCCACGTCTCCACCAGTTGCAACGCCTGCTTCCACACCACCGGCGCACACTACCTGAACGCCGACACCACCGCCTTCATGCAGTGCCTGACCAGCGATTTGTTCAAAGAATTCCCCACCCTGCGCTTTTTGATTCCGCACGGCGGCGGCGCGGTGCCCTACCACTGGGGTCGCTTCCGTGGCCTGGCGCAAGAGC
>JANMTB010000199.1:0-5916 GCA_031390045.1 Polaromonas sp. | reverse complement strand
GGAAATCGATCCAATGGTCCCAAACTTTGAGCGACAAGACGGTGTTTATTTCACGGTTTAAACTGAGCAAACGTTCTAGGCAAGCGCGGTTTTTGAGCACCAACGCCCATAGCGCAGCGTAGCCTTGCTTCATCTCTTCGTATTGCGCCTCTGTGAGCCCTGTATCCGCCAAATCCATCACTTCACTCCGTCCGTTTTGACTTCTTGTCTTGTCATCATAATAGAGGGATGTCTGATTTCACCGCTCCCGCTGCCTCACTGCCTCATTTAACAACCGATATCGTGTTGTGCACGCTTAACGCCAAGTACATCCATGCCTCACTTGGTTTGCGCTATTTGCTGGCAAATATGGGCGATTTGCAAGCTAAGGCTGCGCTGTGTGAATTCACCATTAATCGCAAAACTGAAGAATTAGCGGCTGAATTGCTGCTAATAAACCCCAAAATCATCGGTTTTGGGGTTTATATCTGGAACGTGGTTCAAACCTTTGCTTTGGTTAAGCTGCTCAAAACGCTGCGGCCAGACATCAAAATCGTGCTCGGTGGCCCTGAAGTCAGCCATGAAACGCTGGAGCAAGAGATTGTCCACCTGTCAGACCATGTCATCACTGGGTGGGGCGATGTTAGCTTTCCCAAGCTGTGCCAAGCACTCCTGCATGGTCCAAAACCGCTGATGAAAGTCATCTCAGGTGAACAACCTCCGCTGGCTGATATCACCCTGCCCTACGATTTGTATACCGACGACGACTTGGCGCATCGTTTGCTATACGTCGAAGCCTCGCGCGGTTGCCCGTTCAAGTGTGAGTTTTGCCTCAGCTCACTCGACAAAACCGCTTGGGCGTTTGATTTGGAACTGTTTTTAGGTGAATTAGAGACGCTCTATGACCGTGGTGCGCGCAATTTCAAGTTTGTGGACAGAACCTTCAACCTCAAAATCGATGCCTCGGTACGGATTTTGCAGTTCTTTTTGGATCGCCTCAGCTCAGACTTGTTCGTACACTTTGAGGTGATTCCCGACCACCTGCCAGATCGCCTCAAAGACATGATCGCCCAATTCCCATCGGGTGTGCTGCAGTTTGAGGTCGGCATTCAAAGCTTCAACGTCGAAGTGCAACAACGCATCTCCCGCCGTCAAGACAATGACAAAACCGTGGCCAACCTCGGCTGGCTGGTCAACGAATCAAATGCACATTTGCACACCGATTTGATTTTTGGCCTACCGGGCGAGAGTTTGCAAAGCTTCGGCGAAGGCTTCGATCGCCTATTCGCCATCAAACCGCACGAAATCCAGCTCGGTATTTTGAAGCGCCTGCGCGGCACGCCGATAGCGCGGCACACGGTCGAACACGGCATGGTCTACGACGCCCTGCCACCGTATCAAATTCAGCAAACAAACGTCGTCAGTGCTACGGATATGCAGCGATTCGCAAGGCTGGCTCGCTACTGGGATTTGGTTGCTAATTCAGGGCGCTTTGGCGGAGCGATGGCACTTTTAGTAGATGCAGATTCACCATTTTTGGCATTCATGGCTTTTAGTGATTGGCTGTGGGAAAGTTCGCTCAAAACCAGAAGAAAAACAAGCTGCATCACGCCTGAAAATTTGGTTGATGCGCTTCACGCTTACCTCATCGACGTTCGGAAATTTGACGCTCAACTCGTTACCAAAACTTTACTGGCCGACTACATCGCCAGTGGCGCACGCGCTCGGCCGGATGTGCTGCGCAGTTTGATACCCAAGCTACCATTGCCGCAAATCAAAGCGGGGAAGCAACTCAGTCAACGACAATATCAACACATTCAGCAGCATACGCAGCATCCTTCACGACAGCTAGAAAAGAACATGGAAGTCTAGCCATGATCGATGTTGTCGTTTTATTCTTTATCTTCGGCTTAACCGCGGGGCTTTTACGCTCAGACCTGAAACTGCCCGCCGCTCTTTATGAGTCACTGTCGTTGGTATTGCTTTTAACCATCGGTCTTAAAGGCGGTGAAGGTTTGGCACAGCAAGCTTTGAGCCCTTTGTTGCCGCAACTCGCTCTTGTAATGTTATTGGGTGTGGTGCTCACGTTCATTGCCTATGGCGTCTTACGATTTGTGGGTGGCTTGGGACGAGCCGATGCCGCTTCAACGGCTGCGCACTATGGCTCAGTCAGCGTGGCGACTTATGCAGTTGGTAGCAATTGGTTGACCACACGCAGTATTGCCTTCGAGCCGCAATTGGCTATTTTTCTCACCGTGATGGAAGTTCCTGCCATCATCGTCGGCATTGTTATCGCGCGCGGTATCGGCAGAGAAACCCGCTGGAAAATGCTCGCACATGAAAGCTTTCTGGGCAAAGGCGTCACGCTTCTCATTGGGGGTATGGCCATTGGTTGGGCGGCTGGACCTTTAGGCTTGGAGCGGATCAAAAATTTATTTTACGATTTATTCAAAGGTGCGTTGGCACTTTTTCTATTAGAAATGGGTCTGATTGTTGCTCAGCAAACGACCGAGCTTCGTAAGCGTGGCCTCTTCATCGTCATCTTCGGTGTTTGTATGCCATTGGTATCTGCCTTGCTCGGCCTTGGCTGCGGAATGGTGTTGAACCTGTCTGTGGGTGGCACCACGCTTCTGGCAACGCTGGCCGCTAGCGCCTCATACATTGCGGTGCCTGCTGCTATGCGCTTGGCGATTCCTGAAGCTAAGCCCGGCTTGTCATTGGCAGCTGTTCTGGGCGTCACTTTTCCCTTTAATATTTTGGTAGGCATACCGCTTTACTATTGGCTGGCTACTAAGCTTTCAGGATGACTCTATGACACAGATACACGAAAAACGAACCTTGCTGACTGTGGTCACAGAAGCCGCGGTGGAAGAGTCTCTATTGCGTGACTTGGATAAACTCGGCGTGAGCGGATACACCGTCACCGACGCCCGTGGCCGTGGCAGCCGTGGTGTACGTGATGCCGCATGGAAGGAAGCTGCAAATATTCGTATTGAAGTGATTTGTAATCGCGCACTTGCAGAGTCTGTGGTCAGTTATTTACAAACGCATTATTACGCGAACTACGCCATGGTCTCTTTCATGCAAGACGTTGAAATTCTACGTCCTGAGAAATTTTGATCGGCACACAGCCTCTCTGCTGCACAATCATCAACAAAGTTATCGCGTGGAAAGTGTGAAGCGTGTTCCCAAAAGCCACCACTACCACGTCTACGTCATCGAGCTAGACGACCGCGTGTGGAACAGCGGCAAATTCCGCCGCTGCAACCCCGACTACGTGATGGGCAAACCTTTCGTCTACGTCGGCATGACCGGCTTAGACCCCGACACCCGCTTCGACAAACACAAAGCCGGCATTCAAGCCAACAGCTTCGTTACCGACTACGGCGTGCAGCTGCTACCCGCGCTTTATGAAAAGTACAACCCCATGTCGTACAAGGCAGCGCAGGTTATGGAAATCGAATTGGCGATAGCGCTTCAGGCCAAAGGTTTTGGCGTTTGGCAGGGATAAAGAACATCACGCATACGTCACCCAATCCGGCAACTCCTCCAAATGCGGAAGCGTGTTGTACGTCACCAGCATGTGGCGCTTGGGGGTGAAGGCGAATTCGGTGATGGAGCAGTTGCGGATGCGCAGGTTCAGCTCGATGGTGGTTTCGGGGGTGGTGCCTAGGATGTGGCCGACGGCTGTTGAGATGGGGCCACCGCTGGAGACAATCAAAATATTGCCTGATTTGCCGGATTCTTTATCCGCAGTATGGGTTTTCCGTACATGGTCAAGCGCGTTGACGACGCCTCGCTGAAAGCCATCGTAGCTTGGCATGCCCACAGGGCTAACGACGCCGTTCATCCACTGCGTGAGACCGTCTTTGAGCAAACGAAAATGATGACGATACATTTCTGGGGTGTCTGGCTTTTCTAGCTTCTCTGGATGAATGGTGGCTATGACGGCGTGGCTGTCGTATTCGTTTAATCCGGGCAATTCGAGTGGCTCGTGCTTAAACCCCGCGCCTTTGGCTATGCCTTGCCAGGTTTGGGTATGGCGGCGCAATGTGCCGGTGATGACGGCGTCAAACAGCATATTCTTTTGTTTGAAATACGCGCCCAAGCGCTCAGCTTGTTTGTGGCCGAGTTCGCTCAAATTGTCATAGTCTTCAGCGCCAAACGAGGCTTGGCCGTGGCGGATTAAATAGAGTTGTCCCATGGCGTGATTGTCAACCCAAGTTGACAGTTAAACAGTCGCAGCCACGACAGCTAAGCAACTAGGTAGCACGCTTACTTTTATTTGCTTGGCCAAACCCAAGTACTCGCCATCGGCAGCAAGCGGAATTGGCGTTTTCGCATCAATTTGTAAAGTAGTAAAAGGTTGCGTTTGAACTTTTTTGTGGCTCAAATGTTTGCCAATGAGCAAGCGTGGCAACATAAGAATCGTTTCAAATGCGTTGAACTGCTTAGCCAACAACATATCAAGTTTGCCGTCTTCCATGCGTGCATGTGGCACAGCCGGCATGCCGCCACCAAAGGAACGAGTGTTGAGCGTGGATGCAAATAAGGCTTCGCCTGAATGCACAGGCTTGCCATCTAAACTAACTCGTACGTCCCAAGTCCGTAAATTTGCCAGTTCACGCACGGTAGCCAACAAGTATTTAGGCAAACCACGCAACCACTTGGGGCCATACAGAGCGCGCAAGCCAACGGAAGAATCAAAACCGGTGGTGAAACTTGAGATGAAAGGCACGCTGATGGTTTTTTTGCTGATTGGTTTTGAATCTCCAACAACTGTATCGGAATCCTCAAGCTCAAACTCCGCTAAACCTAAGTCAACGTGGTTAGCTTGCCCGTTCAAGCCATGAAGCAATGCTTGCTGCCAAGACATTCCTAGCAAGCCCAACGCTCGTGCGGTGTCGTTGCCGCTACCAAAAGGGACTAGAGCAACCATATGCGCACCCGCCAGCAAACTTGGTAACAGTTGATTCAAAGTACCGTCACCACCGACAACAACGACGCGGCTGTTTTTAGGCAAAGCGTCGATCAACTGTCTTGATTTTTCGGCTATGTCTGGAATTTCCATCCGAATGTGTACAGCTTGTTTCTCTAACAATAGGCGTAAAGGTTCTGCCAATGCCGCTGCTCTGCCGCTAGCGGCATGAGGGTTGAGAATGACCACGATTTGGCTCAACTCACTTGACTCAAATCCCGTGGCTTTGCAGCTGGACCAAGCCTTTTGGCGTTTTCAAGGTCACCGTCAGATTCGCCGCCCCCTCAGAAACTGCCACTCCAACCAAGCCAATCGCGCTATAGGCAGCTTGCAATTTTTCAGGTGTGGGGGAGGTGATGGCTACGCTTTGCAACGACACGCCAGAGCGTGGCAGTGTGTTTCTAGGGTGCAAACGCAGTGGTTCGGCAGCGCCAGTTTTACCCCATTGAATCAAACTAGGCAGCGCGCCGTTGAAAAGGCGTTGTCCATCATCACGCACAGTGATTTTCCACTCCAATCGGCCTTTGCGCGTATGACGGCTCGCCTCGACAGCCGGTCCGCGGTCAATTCCCAAGGCTTTTAGCGCGTTGCGACCCGCTTGAATGTCATCCATTTGCGCGACAAAATGCACGAGTCGCGGCTCTTTGGCAACGGCAGCTTGTAGCGTAGCATCATCCATATCAAACCAACGGCTATTTTTAGTGCTATTTTGGCCAATGGCCGGCGTATTTATTGACTTAAATGCTATATTATTTGTAGCATTATTTTTAATGGCTATTATTTCAAAATACACCAAAGGAAACGTCGGCGTCGCGATTTTGAACAAGCGGTTATGCGTCCCAAACTGCGGATGCTCACCCCCCGTTTCAGGCGTGATGCCCAAGGTTGCTTCGCACCATGCCACGCCTTGCTCAAGCGTGTGAGCGACGACGACGATGTGGTCGATTTGTGATTTCAAA
>JANMTB010000181.1:0-15849 GCA_031390045.1 Polaromonas sp. | reverse complement strand
GTTCGCCTGTAATAGGGTCAAAAATAGCGACCGGTTCTGTGGCGTTTGCGCCTAGGACATTTTGGGTCACTTTTGCGATGTTGTTGACTACTGGGTCAACGCCGTTGACACTTACTACAAAGCCTGTGCCTGTGGGGAGTGTTGATGTCGTATTTGTACCCGCATTCATGATGGCGCTTGCATCACCTGTACCCATGGGATCACTGTATGGAAGGTCTAACGAACTCACAACTCGTTGCAGTCCATCGTTGCTAGCATTTAATGCTTTCCCATAATTTTCAGCAGTTTCTCGCACAGTTGCACCTGCAACTGGTACATAATTTTCACCCAAACCTATCGGTATCGGCAAACTATCAGCCAAAGCGCCTGCCCATTGCCACCGTTCAAGTTTTAACTCATTCACTGCTACTGCTACATCGTTAGCAATGATTACGGAAGGAGCAGGGATGCCATTGCCTTCTAATGTGTCAAAGACTACCATTGCCGCCAATTTATCTGAGGCAGCTTGAAATTGTTCGTTGCTGAGTGGTCTGCCATTAATAGCACTTGCGCCAGCGGTGGCACCTCGAACATACTCACTGGTGAATGAACCATCGTCTGAATTGATGCTGGCTGCTCGGTCGAGCCAGCTGTCCAGCTTACGAAACTCTTCCCATCGCGCCCCACCAGTAATTGGCATGTGTTCGCGAACGGCATCACGCATAAGCAAGTACGCAGCTGGCCAGTTTCCCGCAGCACGGAAACCCTCTAAGTCTTGACGTTGGTTGTGCGATAAGGTTAAAAGTGGTGCTGATGTACTTGTTGTCGCCATGATTATTTCTCGCTTACTGGTTTATTGCTGCCGTATGCTTCATTCACACGCTCTGTGCGTGGATAGGTGTTGGTATCTACCAGAATACTTTTTACAACTGACTCAACCCAGTCTCGCATTTCTCGATGGCTAGGTTTGTTCGGGTTAGAAATTTCGTCGGTTGTTTGCAGTCCATAGCTTTTGAGGAAGAAATTTGATTCAGGCGGTTGATTGTTTTGACTATTGGCAAAGTAATGGACTTCCAAATTACCAAACATCACAGCTTGAGACCCCAAACGCACCCCAACACCGACCAATTCACCTTGCTGGTCTTTAAAAACCAAACTTCTGCTTTGTGTTTTTGTTTTTATCACTGGCAATTCATCGTAAATATCAAACCCATCTTGTTTGCCCTTAAGCATAGGAAATCCGGGCGCAATCGTGGAAATATGACCTTTATTTTCTGAATACTTAACCATCTGCTCTGTTGATGTTCCTCTTGGATTGATGGGATCAATAAATATCATTACCTGTTTGTGAACTTCATTTTTATTGTGAATCCATGATTTTGGTCGGCGTACATCCGGGTAAGTGACCACCAACTTAATGTAAGACTGAACGCGTTCGCAACAAGGCAAGCCAGAGCCGTTGCCCTCTATGTCTATCAATCCTCGCTTGATACGAAATTCGCGGCTTACGCCATTTCCCTCAAGCCTTACTGGGACGATTTCCTCATAATCAGGTGGGAAGATGTTTGACCAGAATAGCCATAAGAAAATACCCACAGCCAAAACCAGCAAAGCAGTAAAGAGTTTTGACCAAAATCCAAATTTCATTGAAAACATGTCAGATCTTCTTAACGTGGATTTGGTTTAGCACACCACTCGGCGTTGGCTTTATGTACATCGGGAAGAATGTTTTTATTTCTTGATAGAAAATCAAGAGGACACTCCCACTCGACATTCATCGTCAACCAGCCAGCACCCATGTAGTCGTGGCCGCTTGTGTAATACAACTCACCCGTCTCGCGCAGCTTTTTACACACTTGCAAGCGTTGCGTTCTATTCGCTTCTGTCATCAACTTGTCCCGACTTCCTTGTCTGATGTCATTTTCATCAATGATGCACCGATTCAAATCTCTTACCATCGCCACAATTTCAATCCCACGTTTGCTAATCTTGTCTGGAAAGGCAATCAAGCCTTTGGATGAGTCTTGTGGTGTCCAGAGCCACACACCATTGTTCGGTAAATTCGGGTATGAGCGTAGATAGCCCGAAGGACTTGTACGTTTGCCAGGGTCGACTGACGTACCAATACTAAGTTTGCGGTTGTACGAATCGTAGGGATCTTTATCACCAAAGCGCACAACCATTTTGCTGTCTTTTGCTAGTGGGTAAAAACTCTCGCAACCTCCACCCGTGTAATCGACCCCAGTGCGCATCATCTGCATGCCTGGTAAAAAATTCTTGTGGTAATCAAATATGCCAAAGGTGTTGAGGATGCCGCGCAGCTTGCCGTCGGTAAATTGCAGTCCAGTGATTCTTTGATACAAACGATCGCCTTTTACATCACGATTCGTACTCCTATACGGTACTGTGGCTAATAATGGCATCATCGTCTTTAATTGCTGCGCATCAATGCTATTTTTTGCGATTAAAGTGGTGGCACTTGAAGGTAGTTCTCCTAGAGAATTACCGAAACCACTGGTGCTGATTTGCGACGCTCGCACTGGTACATCGTCATTTACATAAAGTTCTAAGTGGCAGGCGTACCTAAGGCCTTCAACCACTGGCGAATAACTTTGCTTATAAACACGTAACACCACAGCCCACAAACCCGCTGGCATGTCTGGATCAGCTTGGTCTTCAGGAAAGCCCTCAAAGCGTTTTGCAAAGCGTTGGTCATAGCTCCACACCTCCAAATGACTGGCGCTGCCAAAAATAGGGTCTGGACTTCGCACTGGCACAGTTTTAGGCCACTTGGTCGCGTCTTCTAATACTTTGGTCTGAGGCCCCAAGATTTCACGCAACGGCTGCAAATTGGCTTCTTTTGCAGTCGTTTGAGCGCAAGCTATCAAACCGAAGCTTAAAAGCAGAATAATTGTGAGTAGCTTGTATTTCTTCATGAAACTGAACGATGCATTCGTGTGTTAACCCGGAAACGCAATGCCTATTCCGCCGGTTTCCGGCCCTTCATAAAATTTAATTGTCACTTTTTCATCTTGCAAATACACGACCAATCGAGCATAAGGATCAGGAATTGACCATGTGACCTGATTCGGATCTCCTCCAAAGCCGCCAGTACCGCGGTTGCCTGCACCGCCGACAATTGAAACAACTTGTGTATATGAAATGCCCACCGTAATTTGGTCATACATGGCTTTGGTAGGCCGAATTTGACTTGATGAACCACCACCGCCGCAACCAACCACCAAAATGGAAGCCAATACGGAAGCAAAAAGAACGCGGCGCTTGGTATTTAAAGATGTATTCATCATGAGTTTGGTTGTATAAAAGAGTTTCGAAATTGTTGCTGCGCTAATTTATGGCAATGCCTTTGGTGGCATTTTGGAAAGCTGTTGGGCCACAGGCAAGCATTTCCTGCACAGCATCAACATGCACTTGCAGGTTATGCAGACCTTTGAGCCAGTCGCCTTTCTGCATTGCAGCAATCCTGCAATGCAACTGGCCACCCAAGTGACATGAATGCGGTCTTGAATAGCTTGATTTGTCAGTGAAGGGCTTGTTAAGCATTGTTTGATTTGGGCTACATTTATATACGTTTCTTAACATTTTAATGTAGTCATTTAAAATTAAGAAACAATTTTTGGCTTGATTAACCTAAAAAACACGATGAAATCGACGTTTTTTGACTTCGTGTTGTATTCACGTTTAAACGTGTTGGTTTTGTAACAAAGCGACTTAAGGCATGTATACCTTATTACTACAAATGAATTTAAATTAAGTTCTGATGTCATCATTGCATTGAAGCTCAGCCAGCATGGAGAAGCTAAGTCTCCTTTCGCCAATCTGAAAATCCCTCAACAATATTGATATACCAACCTGGCGCATCCGTAAAATCTTTTGCCATGAGGTTGTAACGGATGGCTTTCGCTCGCCATGCAGCGCGCAATCTTGGCTCGAGATCAATCATCAACCACGCCATCAATTGAATCAAATGATGCCGTTCAAGCAATGGGCGACTTTCGAACGATGGGTAGCCTTGGGTTAATGGCGCACTAGTCACGTTTAGACGTTCGCAGACAAATTCCTTCAGCCGGACTCGACTGTATCGACTGGTGAGCATAAAGATCAGTTGGTGCATGACATTTAAAACATCTAAACTTACTGGATCACGTTGCAACTGACCGCCAAGCGTTTTGATGCACAAAATCCTATGCCACTCTGCAGTTTGTGAATCATAGGTGATGATTGGCGTCGTATTCGCGCGTTTCAGATCAAAACCACATTGATGACAGGTTGCCAAAGACTCAATGAGCAGACTGCTGCTTTGACCAACATTAAGCCTATGGAAGGCGACACTGGCGCCGCATTTCGAGCATCGATCGTGCAGCATGCATTGGTGCTTCAAGCAGGTCGTATTGAAAGCCACGCGCCACGATTTTTTGAAATAGGGTTCTGAGTTCTCACTCAAGCATTTAGGACAGAACTGCAAACCAAATCCATTGCGTTTGCGATGGTACATTTGAAGAGTCAGTATCCATTTCAATGAGCCTGATGGTTTAGAAAAAGGGTACAGCGAACCCCCATAGCCCCTTAGAGTTGTCGCATAGGCGGCCTGTGAGGTTGTCCCCGTGCGATCGCATAGTTCATTGAGAATCCATTCTGGCGCTAAGCGATCGATGTCTCTATTCCACACTTGCAAGCGTGTGCCAAAGATGGCATTGCAAAAGGGCTGAGCTTTCATACCTTGGCCATGGGCTAGACGCACCAACCAGGAAGACAACAACTCATTGGGCAGTGGTTTGTATCGTATGGGCCACAGCGATGACGTGAACCCTTTCATTGTTACAAACGTTTGTGCTGTTTACGTCTAGACGGCGGTACCCAGTGGATAGCGCTTATACGCTCTAACGTAATTTCTTCGGTTTTATTTCTGATGGCATCGACGGCTAATTCTTTGAATAAATCGCACATATCGCCCAAGGTTCCCTCACTCTTGGTATGGATTGCCAGCATCTTTTCGGGACTTTTTAGGTTTGAAGGCTTTTTGAGAGGGGTTCGACGCTCCAAGGTGACCAGCAAACTACCGAAATCATTGTCAGCTTTCCAAAGGGGTAGCTCTTCTGGTGTAAATCTACTCGACATTTGCGGGTCTGTGGCGAAGGCATTGTAAGCGTCTTCAATGCCAGCAACGACAATCACGACTTTAGTTTCATTGCCCAAGCTTTTTAAAGCATTCCGAAAATCCTTCTGTCTGTTCATGCTGCCGGCAATCAAGTGATGGACTTCGTCAAGAATCAACATCTTCACGCCCAGCTGCTTGAACAAGCGCTTGATTTGAGAGTTTTTATCCTGAACCGCTGCAGTTGGTTTGAATACTGCCATCAAGGCGTCCAAAATGCGTGTGTAGAAATCGGAAACATTCGGCGTTGAGGGTGACTCAACAAATATGACAGGACAGATTGTCTTCTCGCCATCGGGGTCTAAATCAGGCGGGTGCAGCGCTAGAAAGTGTTCAAGGATGGATGTTTTGCCATTGAACGAGGGGGCAACAATCAACATATTGGGCATGCGTGTGATGCGTGGATGAGCCAGCAAATCTTCCATGCGCGCCAGAATTTCTTTGGCACGCTGATAGGCCAACCATGTTCCAGACCTGATGGCATGGATACGCTCTTCGTCCGAAGCGTTGATGAGGGCTTTAGCTTTATCGTTTAAATGTTCATACTCAGTTAGTTTGGTCATTTAGGGCGCGGTCTCGAACTTGTTGCATGCCATCGCGATCAATTTTGCTTTATTGGCGGAAAATTCATCAAAAAAGATAGCGTTGTGCTGATTAGATTTGAACCCACTTTAACAACGAAGACGAGTATTCACTGCGTTTATGTGAATACTCGTGTGGGGTTTTGCAGACAGTTTTGATGTTGCCAAAAAATAAATATTTCGCATTAGTTTAATTGCGCAGAAGTATGCAGATGATTGAAATTTTGCAATTCAATCATCATCCAAAGCTTCAACATTGTCAGGGTTATAACCTTTCACACCCGGCGGCGGCGCACTAGGCTCCAGCGGCTTTGACAACTTAGGCATGGCTTGAACTATGTCTTTGCGTTGCTTCTCATGCAGAACCCGCTTTTGTTGGGCGCGACGTGCTGTTTTGGTTTTTGCTGCCGACTCAGCTTCCAAAGCACGCTGCTCCGTGATGATATTGAATATTGCTTTTTCGTTTTCCTTGTCGACCCCACGATCAGAAGCTCTACGCTGCGCCTCTTTCAGCTCCCAAATACTTACTGGCGGCAAGCTGGTGTCTCGGTAAGGTATGGCAACATGACGC
Source organism: Polaromonas sp. (assembly GCA_031390045.1). Lineage (GTDB taxonomy): Bacteria > Pseudomonadota > Gammaproteobacteria > Burkholderiales > Burkholderiaceae_C > Aalborgiella. The sequence goes on along the minus strand of JANMTB010000181.1, from coordinate 9,542 downwards.
TTTGTGTATTCGTCATAAAAATACAGTTGGCTGATGTCCCGTGGATCACGGTGGAATCTGAATTTCCTTTTGTGATTTCGGTATTCTGGATGTGGCGCATTGATCCAAGGCCTTAAAACATCATGGTAGTAGTGGACATCGTCAATAACAACGCCGTAGTTTTGGATGGTTCGTTCTTCAAAAGGCGTGAAATTAATACGTAGAACCTCTTCGTCAGTACGACGAGCAGGTAGCCCACGTCCCAGCTTGCCTTTTGTGCCAAGCAGCCCTTCACGCCACTTTTGAAGGGGCGACATGCCAATGCCAGCATGCTTCTCTGTGTGATACCTAGCAAAAAACAAAATTAACCATTTTTCGATTTCAGAGAAAGTCATGCAAGCATTGCCTTCTGAATCGTATTCGCCTTTTTCATCTGGACCGGAGAATGTAGAGCCTCCAACGGTTTTAAGCCCTTGAGTCACCGTACCCATTAATCGCTCAATATGAGCGCCGTAGCGGGGCGTTTTGACGGGTCTAAGATGCAAATCAATGTCATATTCTCGGCAAGCTGCCTTGAGCATTTCACCACGGAACTCCCTTGCGTTGTCCATGTGCAACACGCCCATTACACCCCAGCATGGCCACTCTACGCTTGTAACATCGTTTTTTCGTATCCAAGCCTCTTTGGGCAGTATGGCGTGCGCAACGCACATGCCAGCAGACATGGCAGAAGGCGCATCGAGTGATAAAAACATCCCAAGGCACATTCTGCTGTCTACATCTATGGCTAATGTGATCCAAGCGCGATTGATCGGTCTGCGGTGCTCATCATCGACGATGATGACCGGCAACAAGGTGTGATCCATTTGAACGATGGCCAGTGGCCATTCAGCATCTGGGATAACGCCTTTGATGGGCAAATGCTTGTCGTGGGCGAAGGCTTGACCTTCTCTGAGCTTGGTTCGCTCGTAACCCTCAGTGCGTGCCAGTCGATTCCGGATAGTGTTTTTTGCGGGTAACCGAAATCCAGCGATGTCACAGCGTCTTCTAATTTCGGTGACCGTCTCTTCGATGGTTGGTTTCTGCATCGTGTCATGAAAGCTGGTCAAAGCGTCTTTAATGACGGCTTCGACATCAGCAGGCAACCTAGTGCCAGATTTGCCACCTCTGAGCTTCATCTTCGGCATTAACGATGAAAGTAAGCCTGTTTGCCTAAATGCACTGACCCAGCGATACACGGTTGCCCGATTAACCCCCGCATTTTCTGCAATTTTGTAAGCTACCTCGTTGGCATACAAATCGTTATTTATCAACAAAGGTGCTATCAATGCGCGCCGTGAACTGGCTATTTCAAGCATTTCTTCAGAAGCTTCTAAAAGCTCCAATGCCGCACGTTTAGCGGCTTCAGGCTCATCTATGGATTGCGGCGGCCCTACATCACCAACATTGATGAAGACACGTGCCGCAGTTTCAACATCCGTAGCAATGATTTTGTTCAGATCGACGATAGCAACGATAAGGTAGTTGCGATCTTCATAAGAGACAGTCGCACCTTTTTGTATCCATAATTGGCTCATAGGCGCGCTCCTGGTAACCGGATGGCAGTATCGTTACCCATCAACTGATCAAGATTGACAACGAGTTGCTTGGTTAAAACCATGTGCCAGATGACAGGTAGCAAATGCAAACGATCATGCTCTTGTTTGCAAATTGCCGCAGACAATGAACTTACTGAAGCTAGTTTTGAAAGTTTTCCGACCTGTTTTAGAACGGTTTTCACATCCTGTTCGTTTGGCTCAATGTTCCGGTATTCGCGCAGAAACTTCAAATTAGCCAGTCTTGCGGTACGGATTTGCGTTTGATCTACGACTGCGAATTGCCAATCGCGTTCTTCGGAGTATGCATGAGCGGCTTCAAACTTTTTGGCGTATTTCTCTCGATTGCGCGCCAGGTCGTCAGAATGCTTTACCTCTGCCAGCAATGGTCTGCGAATTTCACCCGTTTCTGGATCTGGTCGATACTTAACCAAAACATCTGGTACGTAACCATTTCTGACGCCTGTGACTGGGATGCGTACGGGTTGTACTTCAAATGATTCAACCCCGTCGTCAAAATCCAGAAGTATCAAGTACTCCTTCTCTAGCAAAGACTCGAAACTATCCATCACTTTGTTCTTTTGGCTGGAATATCCTCCCGTGACGAACAAGTAATTTTTTGGAATTTTGCGAACCGGCATGGATTAAACCTTTTGCAGAAATCAACTTTTGAACTTAGTCGCATTAACTTCTGCACATTGTCGCACTAACTTATGGTTATTAGCGTAGATTATGCCTAATTTATCGCATTAACTTATGGATATTCACAGCAGCTCATTGCTAATCATTAAACGCGTTTGCTAGACGCATTAACTAAATGACGTCAGCTGCGGTGTACTGGGTTCAAACGTTAAAACTGCTTCGAAACCGTGCTCAAAACCGACTGGCGGCGAACGCAACTCTAAGTGACCGCTGTTTTTTTCAGCAATGGTGCGAATGATGGATAAACCTAAACCATAGCCGGTTTGGTTCATGGTCAGCCTGACGTGGCGGTGCCGCAATTTACTCAAGTCTTTTTCGGCAACGCCGGCGCCTTCATCGCGCACCGACATGGTCGCTGGCGCAAAAACCGAGACATGGATATCGCCTTCTGGCGCGTATTTCAGTGCGTTTTCAATCAGGTTGCGCAGCGCTATGGCCAGCGTATCAAAATTGCCTCTCACCACCACAGCTGCATCTTGAGGCAATTCCAACTTCAAACGGGATTGCACATTTGGGTTGCTCCAAAATTCTTGCGTCACCATCATGGCCAAAACGGCCAGATCAATGTCGTCCTGTGATAAGGTTGCGCCCGCTTCTGCACGCGAAAGCTGTAGGAGTTTTTCAGCGCGCTTGCTGAGTGTGGTCAAGCTTTCGGCTAATTGCGCCAAAGCATCTTTGGCCTCGTTCACCATGGGGAAACTTTGCGCGGTGCTGAGTGATAAGCGAGCTGAAGCTAACGGTGTGCGAAGCTCATGCGCAGCATTGGCTGCTAACGATCGCTCTGCATGCAAGGCGTCTTCTAAGCGAAGTAACAATTGGTTGGTGCCCACGGTGATGGTGTTCATTTCACTTGATGCACTACTGATTGCAATGGGTGTTAAGTTTCCACCGCCACGCGCTGCAATTTCTTCTGCGAGTTGCTCGACAACATGCAGTTCTCGCCGAGTTAGTTTGTAAACCGCCAACCCCATCAGTGGCATAAGTATCAACAAAGGCAGCAACAACCATAGCAATGTTTCGCGCTGCAATTCTGCTCGGTTTGCCAAGGTATCAGCAGTAACAATGTACATGCTTTTAGCCGTGTCATGGATCACATAAGTGCGCCATGGCGGGGCGTCTGCATAGCCAGGCTTCAAGTCGGTGATAAGCGCTTTTTCAGGGGAACCTTCAGATCGAATCATCAATCGACCTGAGGCATCAAACGCTTGATAGACTAGATGGTTAACCCGTATATTTTCAGCATCGCCAAGCTTACCCTTAAAGGTGCTTGGTTTTTGTGCTTCGTCTTTAGCAGCCGACGTGATTTTGCTAACAATGCGTGGAAGGCTCGTGGGATCTTTGACTTTGCTGTCTAAGACAACGAGGTCGATCAGGCGATGAGCGCTGATGGCTAGTGAAGCGTCAAATCCGGAAACGATCGCAGCATTGACAAACCAAGCAATTGCAACAGTGCCTACGATCCAAAAGCCGCCAACCCAAACAGACAGGACTCGACTTAGCCTAGCGGCTAAACCGGATCCAAGTGGGTTCATCCAACAAAGCCTGTCAGTCTATATCCTTGGCCGCGATAAGTTTGAATGGTGTCACGCCCGAGCTTACGGCGTAAGTGGCTGATAAATACTTCAAGTGTATTGCTGCCAATATCATCGTCAAATGTATAAATAGCGCTAGACAAGACTTCTTTAGAGTGCAAGCGGTCTGGTCTTGAAGCTAGCACACGTAAGATAGCCCACTCTTTGCCTGTCAAATCAGCTTTGACGCCATCAACAGTGACGGTGCTTCTGCCTAAATCAATTTTGAGCGAACCACAATCAACAATCGCGCTGGCAGCACCACTGCGTCTACGCTCTACCGCGCGCAAGCGTGCAAGTAATTCATCAGGATCAAAAGGCTTTACCAAATAATCATCTGCGCCAGCGTCTAAGCCTTTGATGCGATCAGAAATTTGGTCTTTGGCGGTGAGCATCATGATGGAAGCTTGATCAGCTTGCTTGCGAATCACAGGCAGCAAATCAATACCTTCACCGTCAGGCAAGTGCCAATCCAACAAGACCGCGCCCCAATTAGCCGTGGGCAACATGTCTTTGGCAGTTTGTAAATTGTGTGCGAGCGCAACTGTGAATCCCTTTGCCGTAAGGAAAGTGACCATGGCGCGGGCAAACACCGCATCGTCTTCAATTAATAGTATTCTCATATAATTTCGTATTAGACAGTAACGAGTTGAATATTACCTGAAACTGACACACAGCGCACCCCATAATTAGTACTTTTGTTTACTTTTTGTTGTTATCCGTAAACACCAGTTAGTGTTTACCATCATATTTTCAGCTAATTTGTGAGATTTAGCACGCTTTACATAAATTCGGCCGGACTCTCAGAAGACAGTACTAGCTGTGTCCATTCATGTAGCTTGCTGGTATCCGTAAGCAGAACTTGCTGCTTCACCGTTAATATTTGTGCAGGGTGCATTGAAAAGCTACGTAGCCCCATTCCTAAAAGCAAACGCGTGAGGCTCACATCGCCTGCCATTTCGCCACACACACTCACCTCTTTACCTTGCGCTCGACATTCTGTGATGGTGTTAGAAATCAATTGCAATACGGCTGGATGTAATGGGTCATACATGTGCGCTACAGCTTCGTCAGCGCGGTCAATCGCTAAGGTGTATTGAATCAAATCGTTGGTACCGATTGATAAGAAATCAAAATACTTTAAAAACGTTGGCAACATCAATGCAGCAGCCGGTATTTCAATCATCGCGCCGATTTTGATATCGTTGTACGTCATGCCGCGCTCGTCAAGGTCCGCTTTCGCTTGTTTAATCAGCGCCAAGGTTTGGTGAATTTCACCCACTGCACACAGCATAGGAATGAGCAACTTGATCTGGCCGAAACTACTCGCGCGCAGGATGGCTCGCAGTTGGGTGAGGAACATAGCTGGGTCCGCCAAGCTCCAGCGAATAGCACGTAGCCCCAGTGCAGGGTTCAAATGCGTGTCTTGCGCTTTTTCAAGCCGCTCCTGCCGATCCAAAGGTTTGTCAGCGCCAATATCAACCGTGCGTATCGTGACCGGTAAACCATGCATACCATCGACAGCGCGCTTGTAGGCTTGAAACTGCTTTTCTTCGTCAGGCAATTTAGATTCACCTTTGTTGCCGCGCCCCATGAACAAAAACTCGCTGCGAAACAAACCCACCCCAACAGCACCGGCTTTAACAGCTACCAACGCGTCATCTGGTTGCTCAATATTTGCTAACAATTCAACTTTCTCGCCATCCAGGGTGACAGCAGATGTGTTGAGCAAGCGCGACAACCTGCCGCGCTCCAGCTCACCTTGGCGTTGCTTGAAGCTGTATTCGGCCAAAATAATCGGACTCGGGTCAACAATGACGACACCTGCATCGCCGTCAATGATCACCCAATCGTCTTGCCGAATCAAGGTACTCGCTGCTCGCGCACCGACAACAGCTGGAATATTCATACTGCGCGCCACGATGGCGGTATGTGAGGTTTTACCGCCTACATCGGTCACAAATCCGGCAAACACACTTTGCTTGAATTGCAACATATCCGCAGGCGATAAATCGTGTGCGACCAAAATCAAAGGCACGTCAACGGTATCAGCTAACAACAAATCCTGCTGTCCCGAGCGCTGTTTAAGTTCGCGTTTGTCGCGTAGATTGTGTGACATCAACGGCGCTGCGACACCTTGCATATATCGCAAGATACGCTCGACCACTTGTTCTAAATCAGCTTTTCGCTCGCGCAAATAAGCATCTTCCATCTCGTCAAACTGGCGTGCAATAAGCTCGAATTGCGTCGTGAGCGCCCACTCAGCGTTGTACAAACGATCTGTGATCCAATGCTTCACACCCTCAGACAACATGTCGTCTTGCAGCAGCATGACGTGCACATCCAGCATCGCCGCTAACTCATGCGGTGCTTCTTTGCGAGACATTTGCGAGACGCTGTGCTGCAGCCGCCCCAGCTCTTCAATCACAGCGTCACGCCCTGCGCGTAAGCGTTCGATCTCGCTTTCCACCTCAGTAGCTTCAATGAAATAGTGCGCAACATCCAAACGGCTTGATGCAATCAGCACCGCTCGCCCAATGGCAATACCCTGGGCAACAGCTGAACCACGTACGCTAAAGGTCACTTACGAACCCCACGCTTGTCGCTGCGCGTACTGCGCTGCCCCCCCGAGGGGGCCTTCGTCACTTGGGACGGCCCTGCGCTTCTCATTCACCTTCCCCAAACTTTTCAGCAATCAACGCCAATATCGCCGTGCTGGCCTCGGCTTCTTGTGCACCGTCAGTTTCCACCTCGATGGTGGAACCGATGCCGGCAGCCAACATCATCACGCCCATGATGCTTTTGGCGTTGATACGCCGCTCGCCCTTGGACAACCACACCTCGCACGGAAAGCTACCGGCTATTTTGGTGAGCTTGGCGGATGCGCGAGCATGCAGCCCGAGTTTATTGCTGATGGTCGTGCTGATTTTGATCATGTCGTTTGATAGATTGATGTTGAGGCGCAGTCATGGCTACCGCCATCACGCCCTGTGTGCCGCCGGCCACAGCGCGGGCGACGAGTTGGTCTAAAGTTTCGTGTCTGTAAGTCAAAACGCGAAGCAACATCGGCACATTGACGCCAGTGACGAGCTTAAATACGTGTCTTTCAGCCAGCTGGCTCGCAATATTACAAGGCGTAGCACCGAGGACGTCGCAAAGCACAATGACCCCTCTTTCCGTGTCGTTAACTGCGCTTTTCAATGCGCCACGTATCGCGTTTTTCTGCCTTGCTATCGCCAATTTCTCCACCAAGATTTCGGCAAGTTGGAGCGACTCTTCTGGTTTGGCGCTACTTTGCACATCCAAAGCAGCGATATGCTCACTTGCTTCTGGAAACACATGTAACGCAATCTCACGCAAGGCTTGCGCCAAAGGCGCATGGGCAATGATGAGGATGCTGTTCATAACGTAATTATGCGGGTTATGCGCTCAGACGCGGTCGGGTCACGACAAAATAGGCGTACGACGCCACATTGCACAGCAAAAAGATGCCAAAAGCACCCTGAAAAGCCGCAACTTCTGCCCAACCCAGCGCTTTGAAACCGTCAATCATCAGCCCAATGCCCCACTGAACGACAAAAACGCCAGCAAAAATCACCAAGTTGTAGGCCGACAGCGCACGGCCTGCCAATTCAGCGGGAAAAGCCATGGCGATCGCGGGCTGCGACAGGGCAATAAACGTGCAGCTGACGCAGTACAGCGCCCACAACGCCCAGACATACTTGTTTAAAACACTCAAAACCAAGTCAAATCCCGATTTACTCGTTAAAATTGTATCATTTATGGCTGTATCCGGTGTATTATATGCCTGTACAGCTATTATTATTATAGCTAATATAACAAAACTGATGGGCAAACCTTGCACCATCAACTTGTCTGAACTGATTTTGTTTCGAAACAACCAAGGGTTGATACTGCCCCATAGCCAAAAGGCAATCAACATCGCGACGTTGATGTAAAACAAACCCTGCGCCGCCTCCAGTGCGCTATAGCCAGCGACTTTGATCATCCACGGCGAGACCCACAGCGTTTGCACCGCCACCAAGCCGCCGTACAGGAAAAACGCCAGTGGTATCAAGCTGCGAATATAGCGGTTTGACCACACTTGGGTGTAGCTGTTGTCGACAATCTTGTTTTTATCAACGTCTGCGCCAACAGCTTCATGCTTCCATGCCGGCACGATCACCATAATCGCCAATATCGCTATAAATGTCATAGCGCTTAAGGCAACAAATATACCGCGCCAGCCCCAAATTGGCATCATCCATTGGACAGGCAAGGTAGAAGCCACCATGCCGAGAGAACCTGACATCAACATCCATGAATTCGCCCGAATTTGGCTATTGGGCGCGAGCCAACGGCGGTAACCGGTGAGCGGCGCCATCAAACAAGCGCTGACACCAGCGCCGCAAAACACGCGGGCGAGGAGCAAACCTGAAAAACTGGTCGCCTTGGCAAACGCCAAGCAACCCAGTACAGCGACGCTGAGAAAACAAATAATCACCTTTTTGGGACCAAACTTGTCTAGCCACTTGCCCAAAGGCAGCTGCATGACCGCAAAACCCAAGAAATAACCGCCCGACAACAGCCCCAAATCACGCGCTTGCAGGCCCAATTCTAGGGTCAAGGTCGGCGATATCGTCGCGGTGATGGCGCGAATCAAGGCAGAAATGAAGTACGAAAATGCAAACGCCAAAAATACCAAGATGGCTTGGTTGCTGGGCAACAGTGCACTGTTATTGCCGATTTTTGCGGATTTCAGAAGGTCGGTCATTGCAGTTGCAGGCTTTCAAAAAATGTTTTCATGGCTTCACTATTAACGTCGCTTTGCGGTTGTTTGCCGTACACAGCTGCCTGGTAAAGCGTCAATCCGGTGCTGCTTTGCTTGGCAAACCACTGCATCTGCGCCAGCGTTGCAGCACCTGTGAGTGTGACATGCGCTGCCGGCGGCCACGCCCCAGCGCCTGAGACGGTGACTGGCGTTGTTGGCGAAGGCACGGCTTTGACATTAGCCACGGCTGCCGCTTGCCATGCTGCTAAAACCTTAGGTGCAGAAAGCGGATCAACCAAAGGAATGCGCGACAAGGTAAACGTTACATCGTTGGCGGCACAGCCCATCATGCTGAGATCTACCAATATCTCAGCCAACTGTTGTTTTCGCGTTGCTGCGTCGGGTTTACACGGCAACGCGGCTTTTAAAGTGCTGCCGTCGGCTGATTCCAATCGCACATCACGCCAATTCAGGGTGGGCGTGCAAGCTGTAAAGAGCAACAAAAGAGCGCAAAAAATGGAAAATGGGGCGAATCGTGCAAAGCTTTTAGTCAAAAACATGGGTTCATTATCGTTTTACCTGAACTGAATCTGCAGTATTGCGTAAATTTCGCCCATTTTTTGCCCCTTGTTCTGCATTTCTTTATATAATGGAAGGCTTCGCAGCGCTTTTGTGGCTCCGCGACGAAGGCATCGATTTGATTCATCAACCCGACGTATCCCTACCTAAGAGGCTCTCATAAGAAGAGCACCGACCGTAGAAAAGAGCCCAGCAAACCCTTCCCTTTAAAGAGAAAACTCATGACATCAACTTTCAGCGCAAAACCCGCTGACGTAGTGCACGAGTGGTTTGTGATTGACGCGACCGACAAGGTCCTCGGACGAGTAGCCAGCGAAGTTGCTCTCCGTTTACGCGGCAAACACA